>JBAVOA010000171.1:0-8171 GCA_049691635.1 Aestuariivirga sp.
GATCCGAAAGACGTGGAAGACCTGTTGCTGGGCTGTGCCTTTCCTGAAGGCGAACAAGGGCTCAATATGGCCCGGCTGATTTCCTTCATTGCCGGCTTGCCGCAATCTGTGGGCGCTGCCACCATCAACCGTTTTTGCGGCTCTTCCATGCAGGCCATTCATTCGGCAGCGGGGGCCATTGCTCTGGATGCCGGCGAAGTTTTTATCTGTGCCGGGATTGAAAGCATGAGCCGGATTCCCATGATGGGCTTTAACCCGATGCCTAATCCCGCCCTGGCGGAAGCCATGCCTGCCTCCTATGTGTCGATGGGCATTACCGCCGAGAACGTTGCCAAGAAATATGCGATCTCGCGCCTCGAGCAGGAGGAATTCGCCATGGCGAGCCACGTGAAGGCAGCCAAGGCGCAAAGCCAAGGTAAGTTTCGTGACGAGATCGTGGGCGACGGGCAAGACGGCTGCATCCGGGCCGATACATCGCTGCAGGCGCTCGCTGGCTTGAAACCTTCCTTCGATCAGGCAGGCGTGGTGACGGCTGGAACCTCATCGCCCCTCACCGATGGAGCGGCGGCTTGCCTTGTAACGTCGGAGGCCTATGCGAAAGGTCATGGTCTCAAAATCATGGCCCGGATCAAAAGCGTTGCCGTTGCAGGCTGCACACCGGAGCTAATGGGCATCGGGCCAGTTGCTGCAACTAGCAAAGCACTGCAGCGGGCAGGCCTCGCCATCGGCGATATCGATATCATCGAATTGAACGAAGCTTTTGCTTCGCAGGCGCTAGCCTGTATTCGCGATCTCAAGATAGACATGAATAAGGTGAACCTTGATGGCGGCGCACTGGCTCTGGGCCACCCCTTGGGAGCCACGGGGGCACGTATTACTGGCAAGGCTGCGGCTCTGTTGAAGCGGGAAGGCAGGCAGTTTGCACTGGCCACCCAATGCATCGGCGGCGGGCAGGGAATTGCCACCATTCTCGAGGCGGTATCGTGAACATGAAGATGCGAGTATTTGAAAATATCCATCTGCTATTCCGTCGAATGACAGGCCCCAGAATTTTGATAGTGGATCAAATCCGGGGATGGGAGAAGGTGGCCACCGCTTGCAAGCTTGCGCTGCAAGCGCGCAAGCAAGGCCGGATGAGGGCTGGTGGATGAAGATGTCGGTTTCCAAAGTTTGCGTGATTGGTGCAGGTGTCATGGGGAGTGGAATTGCAGCCCAGATCGCCAATGCCGGTGTGGCCGTCTTGCTGCTTGATATTCTCCCGCCAAATTCCACGGACCGCAGCAGTATCGCCAAAGCCGCACTGACGAAGCTGGCAACGGCTGATCCTGCGCCCTTGATGTCGAAAGCCGCCGCCAAGGTGATCACACCGGGAAATATCGAAGACGATCTCAAGCAACTCGCGGATGTCGATTGGATCATCGAGGCGGTGGCGGAGCGGCTCGATATCAAGCAGGGGCTTTATCGCAAGATCGACAGCTCACGCAAACCCGGTTCAATACTTTCGTCAAATACATCAACACTTCCTTTGAAAATGCTGATGCAGGGAATGCCAGAAAGCATCCAGCGCGACTTCTGCATCACCCACTTTTTCAATCCGCCGCGTTACATGCGGTTGATGGAAATTGTGGGCGGGCCGGAAACGAGGACTGAGGTCATCAGCACCATCACGGCCTTCGCTGACGAGAGACTTGGTAAGACGGTGGTGAAGGCCAAGGATACGCCGGGCTTTATCGCCAATCGCATCGGTATCTTCTGGCTGCAGGCCGCAGTTTCTGCGGCCCGCGAGCTTGGCCTGACGGTGGAAGAGGTGGACGCGGTGATGAGCCGCCCGATCGGCGCACCGAAAACCGGCATCTTCGGTTTGATGGATATGGTGGGCCTCGATCTGCAGCCCCAAGTCGATGCGTCATTCCGCCTGGCGCTGCCCAAGAATGATCCCTATCGTTCGTTGCCTTCTGATTTTCTACTGCTGACGAAAATGATTGCCGATGGCTACACGGGTCGCAAAGGCAAGGGCGGCTTCTACCGCCTGAACACCGCTAAAGGAAAGAAACAGAAGGAATCGATTGATCTCAAGACCGGCGAATACGCGGCTTCCGTGCCGGCCAAGCTCGATTCGATCGATGCAGCAAAGGCGGGGCTGCGTGCCCTTGTCACCCACAAGGACCGGGGCGGCCAATTTGCCTGGGCTGTGCTTTCGAAAATGCTGGCCTATGCGGCGGGCTTGGTGCCTGATATCGCCGATGACATTGTGGATGTTGATCGCGCCATGAAGGCCGGGTTCAACTGGAAGTGCGGTCCTTTCGAAATGATTGACCAGCTTAGCGCTGACTGGTTTATGGCACGCCTCACAGCCGAAGGCATTGCAGTTCCTGCGCTCCTTGTTGCTGCGGTGCTGAAAGGCGGCTTCTACAAAATCGTGGACACTGGCGTTTTGCAGCTCGGTACCGATAGTTCTTACAAGCCCATCGCGCGACAATCGGGCGCGATACTTCTTTCCGACATCAAGCGCGTCAGCAAGCCGCTGGCGAAAAATGGTTCCGCCAGTGTCTGGGATTTGGGCGATGGCGTTGCTTGCCTGGAGTTCCACAGCAAGATGAATTCACTTGATCCTGATAGTCTCACAATGATGATGCGGGCTCTTGAGATCGTGGGCCAAGGCATGCGTGCCCTTGTCATTCACAATGAAGGGGAGAATTTCTCGGTGGGCGCCAATATTGGATTGGCGCTGTTTACCGCCAACATCGGCGTGTGGTCCACGCTCGACCAATTGATTACCCAGGGCCAGACGGTCATGCAGGCGTTGAAGCATGCGCCATTTCCAGTCGTCGGTGCACCAAGCGGAATGGCCCTCGGCGGCGGCTGCGAAATTCTCCTGCATTGCGCCGCGGTTCAGGCCCATGCTGAAACCTATATGGGACTGGTCGAAGCCGGTGTTGGCATTGTTCCCGCTTGGGGCGGCTGCAAGGAAATGCTGATCCGCCATCAACCAGGCTCGCGCGATCCGCAAGGACCCATGCCTGGTGTGATGGCGGCCTTTGAGCAGATATCTATGGCGAAAGTTTCGAAATCCGCCGCCGAGGCGAAGGAGATGAAATTCCTGCGCCGGGGCGATGGCATTACCATGAACCGTGACCGGGTTCTCGCCGATGCGAAGGCCTTAGCACTTAAACTGTCTGCGGATGGTTACAAGCCGCCCGAACCGGTCGAGCTGCGCTTGCCCGGACCGACAGCGTACATCGCATTGAAGCTTGCTGTGGATGGCTTTGCGCTGCAGGGCATCGCGTTGCCCCATGATGTCACCGTGGCGGGCCATCTCGCTAATGTACTTTCCGGTGGTGATACCGACATTATGGATGTAATCGACGAAGACCGGCTTATGAAGCTTGAGAAGAGGGCCTTCATGGCGCTGGTGAAAACGGAGCCCACCTTAGCAAGGATGGAAGCAATGCTGGCCAACGGCAAGCCATTGCGGAATTGAGGTCAACCATGCCCAGCTACAAAGCGCCCCTGCGCGACATGCAATTCATCCTTTTTGATGTTCTGAAAGTGCAGGACGCGGGCAACAGCCTGGCGTCCTATGCCGAAAACACGCCCGACGTTGTGAGTGCCGTCTTGGAGGAGGCAGGCCGCTTCTGCGAAAACGTACTGCAACCCATCAACCGCGGCGGCGATGAAGAGGGCTGCACCTTCGCGGCGGGAAATGTACGCACGCCACAAGGCTTCAAGGAAGCTTATGCCAAATTTGCCGAAGGTGGCTGGACCAGTCTGGCCTGCGATCCGGAGTATGGCGGGCAGGGCCTGACCACGCCCGTGGATTTTGCTGTTGATGAAATGCTGAGCTCTTCCAATCTTTCCTTCAGCCTCTTTCCGTTGCTCACGCGTGGTGCCTACCACGCGCTGCGGGCCCATGCCACCGAGGAACTGAAGCGCGTTTATTTGCCGAAGATGGTTGAAGGCGTATGGTCAGGAACCATGTGCTTGACCGAGTCCCAATGCGGTACTGATCTTGGATTGATCAGAACCCGCGCTGAGCCTGCCGCTGATGGCTCCTACACCATTCATGGCACGAAGATTTTTATTTCCGCCGGCGAGCACGATTTGACCGAAAACATAATCCATCTGGTGTTGGCAAGGCTTCCCAATGCGCCTCCTGGGGTGCGCGGCATTTCACTTTTTGTCTGCCCTAAATTCTTGCCGACAGCGGAAGGCAAGGCCGGAACCCGAAATGCCTTGGCCTGCGGTGCGATCGAAAAGAAGATGGGAATAAAGGCCTCTCCTACCTGTGTGATGAATTTTGAGGGCGCGAAAGCCTGGCTGGTGGGTGTTCCTCACAAGGGCCTCTCTGCCATGTTCACCATGATGAACGCCGCGCGCCTTGCCGTTGGCATTCAGGGACTGGGTGTGGCCGAAGCAGCTTACCAAGGCGCTGTCAGCTATGCCCGCAGCAGGTTGCAGATGCGGGCACCAAGGGGTGCCAAATATCCGGATCAGTTGGCTGACCCCATCATCGTCCATCCCGACATCCGGCGCCTGTTGATGAAAATGAAGGCGATGAATGAAGGGTGCCGCGCTCTGGCCATGTGGATTGGCTATGAGCTTGATATCTCAACCGGCCACCCTGATGCGGAACGGCGTGCAGCCGCCGATGATCTCGTGGCTCTGATGACACCGGTTGTGAAATCCATGCTGACCGATCAGGGGTTCAGCGCCGCGGTTGACGGCGTTCAAATTCATGGTGGGCACGGATATATCCGTGAATGGGGCATGGAACAGCTGATCAGGGATGCCCGCATAACCCAGATCTATGAAGGCACCAATGGCATCCAAGCTCTGGACCTTGTTGGGCGCAAGCTTCCCGTGGGCACGGGTCGGTTGGCGCGCCGCTTCTTTCATCCCGTCACCGCCGATCTCGAACGGATGTCGGGGGCACCCGCCATGATGGAATTTGTGATGCCAATGGCCAAGGCGTTCGGCCGGTTACAACAGGCAACACTCTGGCTGGGCAAGGCGGGAACCGCAAATCCAGATGATGCAGCAGCGGTGGCGACAGACTATCTTCGCATGTTCGGCCTCGTCGCCATCGGCTACATGTGGTGTCGCATGGCAGAAACCGCTTTGGCCGGCAGCGCTGAAGGTTTTTATGCCACCAAACTTGCGAGTGCCAAGTTCTACTTGGCCAAGATCATTCCTGAAACCGGAAGCCTTCTGTCCAACATTACCGCCGGTTCGGCCCCGGTCATGGCCCTTTCAGAGGACGCTTTCTGAAAAGGCCGATTGTGGCTGAAAATCTGATAGAAATTTAAATGAACTTTTAGCATAATTGCCCTAGGTTGAAGGGGAAAATGAGCCGGTGCTCCGGGCTATCGGGGGCGGGAGGTGGGCGCGATGAGCGGCAGCCCCGAAATGAAGATTAATGAATCGTTCTATCAGTGGAGCGTGCGGGCATTCACGCTGCTGCGCCGCCGCGTGGGCATGAACATGGCGGTCCATGCCGCAGACGGCCTGATCGAAAATGGCCAGATTTTCCAGTTCAACCACTTCGCCCGTTTCGAAACTATCATTCCGCAGTACTTTATTTACCAAGCCACCGGCGCCTATTGCCGCTGCGTTGCCCATCATGGGTTATTTGAAAGTAGCGACCGCTTCGCCAAATTGCTCTGGAGCGTCGGCGCAGTTCCCAACAATCATCCGGGCCTGCTGGCCTTCCTTGCCGCTGAAATCTTGCGTGGCCGCAAAGTCATCATTTTTCCAGAGGGGGGCATGAATAAGGACCGGCACATCGCCGCCGCCCCGGCTTCCGCACTGCTGGCCAACTTGCGTCCCCAGCATGGACACCGCAATGGCGCTGCGGCGCTCGCCGTGATTCTTGAAATTTTCAAGAAGCGTATCCTCTCCGTGCATGAGGCGGGAGACTCAGCAAGGCTCGACCGCTGGGTGAAAGCCTTAGGCCTAACCGATCAGACAGCGCTGATCGCCGCCGCGCGCAAACCATCACTGATCGTTCCCGCCAACATCACCTTCCATCCACTCCACACAGGCGACAATATCCTGCGCAAGGCTGCGGATTTTCTCTCTCTCAAACTTGGCGAGACGGCCAAGGAGGAATTGCTGGTCGAGGGCAACCTGCTTCTGCGCAATACCGACATGGACATCCGCTTCGGCCAGCCGTTTCATCCCGATGTTGCCTGGAATCTGGCAGACCGCGCAATCCTCAGCCGCATCTTCGAACAGATCGACAGCCTCGATGAACTTTTCGGTCTGAAGGACACGGCGAGCCGCTGGATCGAACGCATGGCGGCGGTAACCATGCGGCGCACGACGCGGCGCCTGCGCGACCTCTGCATGACGGAAATGTATGCCCGCGTGACTGTCAACATCAGCCACCTCGCATCGCGGCTCATCCTTCGCCTTCTCGAAGCGGGTGAAACCGAAATCGAAAAAAGCCGCTTCCACGGACTTCTTTATTCAATCATCAAACAGGTGCAGCAGCAGCCGGACCTTCATCTCCATGGTTCGATCACTGACCCTGAAATCTATGATGGCGCGAGAGACGGCACGTGCCCGCCGCTCATGCAGTTCTTTGAAACCGCCACGGCCTTATCATTGATTGACATCACCGCCAAACATTACCGCCTGTTGCCTTCGTTGCGCGCCAGCAACGACAAACGCGATCCGCGGCTTGAGAATGTTGTCCGCGTTTACGTCAATGAAATTGCAGCCCTTGAGGGTGTCACAAAGATCATTGAGAACGCCGTGCCAACCGAAGGCGCTGCACTCGCCCAGCTTCTCTTTGACGACGAAGTTCGAAACTTCGCGAGGTGCAGGAACAAATTCACCAAGCCCTGTCATGCCGCTATCAATGCCCAGGAAATTACCGACAAATCCGGCGAGCCCTATTTCATCATTCCGGATAAACCGTCACGACCCGGCGTTGTTCTGGTGCATGGCGTTCTGGCTTCGCCCGCCGAGCTTAAAGGTCTAGCACAACGCCTTGCAGCTTTGGGCCATCCGGTTCTCGGTGTCAGGTTAAGTGGCCACGGCACATCGCCCTGGGATTTGCGCGAACGGAGCTGGCAGGATTGGCTCGCTTCCGTGCGCAAGGGTTTTGAGATCATGGCACTGGTGACGCAAGAAGTACTCGTAGTCGGATTTGCCACGGGCGCCTCGCTGGCGCTGCAAATGGCCGCCGCCCGACCAAAGGCTCTTGTTGGCGTTGTTTCGGTTTCAGCGCCACTCAGCTTCAGGCCGCGCAGCGTGGCCTTTGCTCCACTGATCCATGGCCTCAACAAGCTCAGCGAATTGGCCTATGTCCATGATGGCGTGAAGCCGTTCCTGCCCCGCGAGCCCGAGCACCCGGACATTGACTACCGCAACATGCCGGTGCGCAGCCTGGTCGAGTTGGGCAAGGTGGCCGGCGAGCTCGGTCGCCGCCTGCCTGAGGTCGTCTGCCCCGTGACAATTATTCAAGCTACGGACGATCCGATTGTCGATCCGGCCAGCGCAAAGCTTATCCATGATCGCATCCGGTCCGTGGAGAAATCGCTGCACATGGTAACGTCGCAACGCCACGGCATTCTACATGAGGATATCGCCGGTACCCACGCGTTGGTCATCTCCCTTCTTGGCATCATGGTTATCCCACCGATCGAGGAAACGCCCAAATTTGCTTCTATTACGTCAGTGTTCAACGCAACACTGACCGGCATTTTTTCGACACTGCTGCGCGGTTTCGGTAAACGCTTTCACCGAACAAAACCCATACAGGGAGCTTCCGCCGACACATAGTCGATGGTTCCAGCTCAGGTGATGAGTTTTTCGGCACCGGGGTGTAATGTTGTCGATCTGGCGGCACAGAAATGTTGATTGATTATAGCCTCTCACGCAGGATTTCGTAAGGGGCTCTTCCGTCGAAAGCACCGTGTGGCCTTGAGAGATTGTAAAAACTCTCCCACTCAGCAAGTCTTGCATTGAGATCGACATCGTCCTTGTAATTGAGCAATTGGCAGAACTCCTGTTCGTCGGTTCTGTGGGAACGCTCAATCTTGCCATTGAGCTGGGGTGAACTGGACTTGATGTAGGCATGACGAATGCCTTTGTCTTCGACATGCCAATGGAACTTGGCCTGGAACTCGTGGCCATTGTCGGTGCGGACTTCACGGATGCGGAAC
>JBAVOA010000172.1:0-6145 GCA_049691635.1 Aestuariivirga sp.
ATTTCCCGAACCTGACCGCCTGTCACCTCGCCGAGTGCTGGAAAATTTCGGCGCCTCACCGGTACTGGCAACCGCAGCGCCCAAGCTCGATGTGTCGGGTCTGCCCGACAACGACCAGATATTTGCCGCCGCCATTGCCGGCAGGCCCGTGGTCATGGCCTTCGCATCATCTGCCGGTAGCACCGGAGAGCAGGCCCCGCTGAAATCCGGATTCGCCCAGACCGGCGCCGACGTCACCAACGCACCGCCGCGCCTCGGCAGGATCACCACCAATATTCCTGCTCTGGACTCCGCCGCAACGGGCATCGGCAGCATCAATATCGATCTTGCCCGGCAACAGGGTGTGGCCCGCCAGATTCCGATGCTGTGGACCGACGGGTCACGCATTTATCCCTCGCTTGTTGTAGAAGCGTTGCGCGTGGCCCAGGGCGCAGACACGCTGCTGGTCCACGCCGCAGCTGACACCGAAAATGCCATCGAGAGTCTGGTTGTCGGCGATCTTGCGATTCCCCTATCGGAATCCGGCATGTTTCACGTCTATTACCGTCCCGACTCGCCGAAGCATTACGTCTCTGCTGCCCAGGTGATCTCCGGAAAGCAACGCCAAGCCCTGCGCCCCCTCATTGAAGGCCATCTCGTTTTCATCGGCACCTCTGCCGTCGGCCTGCTTGATGTGCGGACCACGGCACTTGGCGAAACGGTGCCTGGTGTATCAATTCATGCCCAGGCCGCAGAGCAGGTTCTCTCGGGTACCTTTCTGACCAGGCCGGAATGGGCGGCGGGAAGCGAGTTCCTGATTGTCCTGGTCGCGGGAGCCGTGATCACGGTGCTGGGCAGCGTGGTAAAACCTTGGTTCACCTTGGCATCCGGAGGCGTTGCTGCTGCGGGCATTCTGGCACTGACGGTGCTGGCGTTCCGCCAGCATGGCGTGCTCTTTGATGCTACCTATCCGCTGCTCGCGCTGGCCTCCGTATTGCTGTCAAGCATCGCCTTCCGGCTCTTCGTCACCGACAAGGAGGGTCGCAAGCTGCGTGGCGTGTTCGGGCACTATGTTTCACCCGCAATACTTGCGGAGATCGAAAGCAACCCCAAAGCTCTCAAGCTCGGCGGGGAAATCCGCGACGTAACCGTGATGTTCGTCGATATTGAGAACTTTACGCCGCTGAGCGAAAAGCTGAAGCCCGAAGACTTGGTCCACGTGATCAACACCTTGCTTGATGCCTGCAGCAAGGCCATTCTCGCCGAACGGGGAACCATCGACAAATACATCGGCGACGCGGTCATGGCTTTCTGGAATGCACCCGTGCCGGTTGCCGACCACCAGTACCACGCGGCACGCGCTGCCCTCGGTATCAGGCACGCCATCGCCGACCTCAATAAACAGCCGGAACTGGTCACATTGCTGAAAGCCAACGGCGCAAAACCGCTGGCGGTGCGTGTCGGACTGGCAAGCGGACCCGCCTGTGTCGGCAACATGGGCTCAACCGAACGTTTTGACTACTCGGTGCTTGGCGAAACGGTGAATACCGCATCGCGCGCCGAGGGGACATGCAAGCGGATCGGCCACGACATTACGATTGCCGGAGATATCTCTGTGCGCACAGCAACGCTTGCCTGCCTCTATGCCGGGAAAGTCCCGATGAAGGGCAAGTCGCTGGTCCAGCCGATTCATGCCCTGATTGGCAGTGATCATCTCGCCCTGTCAGACGAATTCAAATACCTGGAAGCAGCCCATGGGCGAGTTGTTAGGTCCATTGCCAAGGCGCGCAACGGAAAGCAGGCCACGGACAACCAGGGACATCTCCGCGAACTTTCCGAACAATATCCGGACCTCCGTCATTATTTTGAAGCGTTGCCGAGCCGGGCCGGGGACTTCCGCAGCTAGTGCTGAATCAGGGGTTTTTAGTTCGCCGCAACCGAGGTAGGCGCCGGATCGCGCGTCAGGCGCTCCGGGCCGGAAACCTGATCTTTACGGACAGTCCGCCGAGTTCCGATATCGCCAGCCCAACCTGCAACCCGTAGAGCTCGGCAATGTCTTTCACAATTGCCAGGCCAAGTCCGCTGCCGCGGGCATTCGTGTCGAGACTGAAGCCTCTTTCCATGACTCGCGAAATATTGGCTACGTCAACGCCCGGACCGTCGTCCTCGACAATGAGGGCAAGCACGCCTTCGCTCTTGTCGGCCGAAACGCGAACCTCACGGCGGGCCCATTTGCGGGCATTGTCCAGAATGTTGCCAAGCAACTCGACAAGGTCTACCTTTTCGATGGGCACCGAAATGCCAGCTGGCACGGAAACCTCCCATTTCAGTTTTTCTCCTTGTGGCAGCCGGCGCACCGATGCGACAAGCCGCTCCACTTCGGGAGCCAGGACGACCTTTGCGGCACCGCGCCCCTGGGAAAGCCGGGAGCGGGAAAGTTCACGCTCGATAACAACATGCATCGTTTCGGCCTGTTCGGCGATATCGCCGGCAGCCTTGCTTCGCCCCTTGCTGCGCAGGTCCCGGGCAACCGCACTGAGGACCGTGAGCGGCGTTTTCAGGCCGTGGGCCAGATCGGCTGCACGCGCCCGGGCCCGGGCCAACGATCTTTCCTGGACATCAAGAACGCCGTTGAATTCACTGACAAGCGGGGCAATTTCCGACGGATAGTTGCCGGAAAGCCGGGTCAGTTCTCCAAGCCTGATCTGCCCAAGCCCGGCACGCAGGGTTTCCAGGGGCCGCAAGCCGACCTTGACCTGGGCCCATGCGGCCATCGCCAGAAAAACGGCCAACGCCGCGAGTGACAGGATCAGCCACCGCATGAAGGAGGCAACTGGCGCGCTGACTTCCGAGGCGTCGGTTCCAACGAGAAGCCGGACCTCGTAAGGCTTCGCCCCCTTGAGTATGATGACCGTGCGTTCCAGGGCAAGCAGGGGCGTTGCATCCGGTCCCGGTATCTGAACGATGCGGTTCGGCACAGCCGCGTCCAACGGCGGCATCTGCAGGCCTTCATCCCACAATGACCTTGACCTCAGTGGCTGCTGTTCTTTCCAGTCAATCTGCCAGTAGAGGCCGCTCAGGGGTTGCTGAAATCGGGGATCGGCAAGTTGCCGGGCAAGAAAGAGCTTGCCGTCGGCCCCGGTTTCGAGGGCCCCGGCCAGTTGCAGCAGATGATTGGTGAGCTCCCGTTCCACCCGCGCCACCACCTGCGCTTCAAAGAGTTTCACCAGTGCAAAACCTGCCAGAAAAAGCGCGAGGAAAATTGAAACGGCCGAAGCCACAAGCAATCGCAGCCGCAGCGAACCACTGTTCATGCCGGATCTTCTGCGACAATGTATCCGAAGCCTCGCCGCGTCTCAATGACATCAACCTTCAACTTGCGGCGCAGCCGGCCGACCAGCGCTTCAATCGCATTGGGATCACGGTCATTGTCATGGTCATAGAGGTTTTCGCTGAGCTCGCTCTGCGACACGATACGGCCACGATGATGGAAAAGATAATTGAGCAGCCGGTACTCAAGTGGCGTCAGATTCTGGGGGACACCACTAACTGTCACCTGCATATTCCGCGTATCAATACTGATTTCGCCAGCCGAAATGACCGGGGTCGCATGTCCGTTGGTGCGCCTGAGGATGGAGCGGAGCCGTGCCAGCAATTCCTCCATGCGGAAAGGCTTGGGGAGATAGTCGTCAGCTCCGGCATCAATGCCTTCCACCCGTTCCATCCAGCTCCCCCGTGCGGTGAGCACGAGAATTGGTATCTTGATCCCCCCCTTGCGCCAGCGTTTGAGCAGTGTGATGCCGTCAAGCTTGGGCAGGCCGAGGTCAAGGACAATGGCGCCATAACTTTCTGTTTCGCCCTTGAACCAGGCGGTCTCACCGTCATGAACCGTCTCGGTGACATAGCCGAGTGAACCAACCGCCGTGGCAATATCCGCCGCAATGCGCGGCTCATCCTCGACGATCAGGATTCTCATCTCATTCTCCACGCACCGCCAGTATGGCACCACTCTTGGCATCCACACGCAAGAGGATCAGCTTGCCCCCTGGGTCGATGAGTTTGATCATGTAATCAAGTCCGTCGAGTCGCTGATTGAGTCCGACATGAACAATTTCACCGGAATACTGTCTCCTCACCTGTCTCAGAATATCGCGCAAGGCCGTCGCGTCGCCCCGGATGACGGCTTTGCGTGCTTCATCCTGGTCGTCCGCATCATTGTCGCCGCCATGGTTATCACCACCGCCGTCGTTGCCGCCATCGTCGTTGCCACCGCCGTCGTTGCCGCCATCGTCGTTGCCACCGCCGGAACCATCGCTGCCCGGTCCGCTTTCTGCAAATGCCCCACGGCTGCCCGCGACCAGCCAAAGGCCAGCCAGCAGTTCCAAGCAAAATCGTCTGCGCGAGAGCATGTCTTCCAGTTCCTGTAGGTCCGAGACTGCCTTACCGGCAGCTTCTCCCAATATATAGAGTATAATCCAAGTTTGTCATGGGCTCACTGACATTGAGATGAATGCAATTGTCAGCGAGTTGTCAGTTTCGCCGGAGGCCGGAACAATGTGAAGCCCGGAACATCCGCTGGGATGTCCGGGCTTCAGCTCCGCATACGCGGAAACAGGTTTGTTAATTGTCGCCGGAGCCCTGGTCTGGCGTACCATCGTCATCGCCGGGTGTTTCAGTTCCTGGTGCGTCGCCGGAACCCTGGCCGGGCCTGCCGTCATCGTCAACAGGGCAATTCAGACCGGCGCAGTTATCATCCCGATCATCGGCGCTGTCGTCATCAACACCATCCCGAGCGCCGTCGTCGCTGTCATTGGCGTTGCCGTGTCCGCTGTTCTCGCTGCCTTTCCCGCTGTTAGAGCTCTCCGATTTGCCGTCCGAACCACTGCCTTTGTCGGCAAGAACCTTGCCCGCCATCAGCGGCGAAAAGCCCGAAATCGGCCCTACGAATGTGACGGCTGCGGCCAGAGCCAAAAGTGATATGAGGTGACGATAGCGCATATGTTTTTCCTTTCGTTGCCGATAAGGGCACAATAGCGCAACGGCGCTGATCCGCGGCTGACAAGGCCAGTCAACAACCTGTCAGCAAATCACGGCGGTGCGAAAACAGCGGCTTGCCTATCAACCCGATGAAAGGGCGTCCCCTAAACCGGATCGCGGATCAGCGGTGTTGTTGAACAATGGATGCCGCCACCGTTAAGTTGCATCTTGCCATAGGGAATGACTGTCCAGCTCACCCCACGCTTGGCCAACGCGTCGAGGGTTTGGTTGGTGGCGCCAGGCGGCATGAGAAGTTCGCCGGGTGCGACCGCCAGGGAGTTGATGATCCACTTGTCGTCGGACGGCGAGATTTCAACTGTCTGTACTTTCAGTTCCTTGAGTTTTTCAAGAAATGAGAAGGGCAGGCCGAAGGGATCGACGAGCGCAAGGTCTCTGCCGATCATCTGAAAGGACCCGTCGATATGAAGGTCATAACCAAAGAGATCGATGATCAGGAGTTCAACACCCTGGCGCTTGAGGACTTCGCCAACCTGTTCGGCACCCTCGCGGTTCACCCGGATGCCGCAGGCGATGACCGCCGTGCGCTCATTGATCCAGGCGAAGCTGCCGCCCTCCATGAGCGCACTGCCCGAGAGGGTACGCAGGATGGGAATGCCGAGCCGTGCGAGCGTCCGCGTGATCGCCAGTTCCTCGCCGCGGCGGACCCGCGTGCCCATGCGGCAGATGATGGCGCCGCCCTTGACCATGATCAGAGGATCGCGCGTGTAGCATGACTTGAGGCGGCCGCCGTCAACGCCATCCACATAATGGACTTCAACCCCCTTGGCTTTGAGCGCGGCCACCAGAGCATCGTGCTGAGCCTGCATTTCGGAAATCTGCGGCATCGTATCGCTCTGGAAATACCAGCCGGCTTTGAGGTCGCCGAAGGAGCCGATGCTTTCAATGCGCTTTTTGGGATCAATGACATCCATTTCCTTGCCGGGCCGGTGCACCAGCACCGAGCGCATGCGGCCCACATCATTGTTGATGCCCCAGGCACGGCCCCAATGGGTTTCAAGTTCGTGCCTGTCCTCGAACGGCGGATCGCCGGGGGTGGCGAACATCTTGATGGTTTCGTTGTAAACCCAAACTGGCGGTGGCGTATTGGCCATTATGTACTCCCCAAAAA
>JBAVOA010000173.1:0-2120 GCA_049691635.1 Aestuariivirga sp.
CCCAAACACCCGAACAGACCCATCATCAAAAGCCACGAATAACCAAAGCCAGCCCAGGTCAGAACACCCGCCGCCAGCGCTCCAAAGCCTGCACCGCAGTCAAAACCGTTTTCCGCCACCACGTTAAACCGGAATGCGCAGGCCGATGACTGGCCGACATTGTAAAGCGGGGCCATGATGGCCGCCATGTAAATCGGCCCTGCCACAGCTCCAATCATATTGGCGGCAATGGCACTCCAGGGCGATGCATAGCCGAAGGTTTCCGCCAAAATCGTGCAGATCATGAAGGCAAGACCAATTTGAACAGAACGCTTGTGATGGCCCAGATCAATCAAGCGGCCACCAACGAGACCCACAACGGCCCCCGCCAAACCAGCCACGGCCAACGTACCGCCATAGTCTCTGAAACTTTCGCCCAGGGTTTGAAACAACACGATGCGCCAGCCAAAATTCACCGCCGCCGCAACCAGCCCATCTGAAAAGGCAAGTCCGCCCGCAAAAACCTTGGCCTCGCGTGAAAGTTGGGCTTCGCGCTCAACTACCATGCGCGGTGCGCCCAACATCGGCACCGCCGCCAAGGCATAAATGAGCGCTGTAGAGGAAAATGCATAAACTGGACCAAATATGGTCAGCATGAAACCGCCAAACAGGGGTGCGATGATTCCAGTAATGGCAAAAATCGCTTCCCGCGCACTCACCTGCGCGCCGCGGTGTTCAACATCGCCCAATCTTGTGACACTGGCGTGATAACAGGTCCAATAAAACGCCGTGCCGCACGATGACAAAAGCATATAGGCAAGCAACCAGGCACCAGGCCCATGAACTTGACCGAGCAGCAGGAAGCTGGAAGCATCAATGAGCGTGCCAAGGATGAGGCCATTGCGTAACCCGATCCGGTGAACAATGGGCAGCAGCGCAAGGCGCAGGGTCAACCGCAACAAGATCACCGCCGCAATAGTGAGAAACACCAAGTAGTTCGCGATGCCCGCCTTCAGCAAATAGACATAAGAAAAAACCGCTCCGCCATTGAACGCGAAGCTTTGCAGACCGGAATGGAGATAGAGTCGATTGATGGAACTGTTGTCAAAAAAGCGCATGAGCGCTCGATAGGGGAAAAAATAGCGCGTTGCAAATAGTCGAAGGGTTTGAACTTCGGCTCATGGCCTTTTTGTGACCTCATAAACAAATGACGACTTGTCTGCTGACAACCGCACAGCAGATGTTCAATCTGCGATGTCCGCCATTTGAGAAAATTGGTCCGTATGTAGAGGTACATCGGACATGGTACGAGGATTGCCTGGCGTTGGCCTTTGACCCAAATAAGATATCAGCTTACGCGGCTACTTTGGCACGCGCCCCCTTATCGCATTCGCGCGGGCACCGTGCGTGATGCGCCCGGCGACATCCGCAGGTAGCCTTGCGCGCATTCGCATTTTGAGCAGTTCGGCATCACCCGGAGCCATGGCAGCGATTGTTTGGCTAACGGTCGCGGACATCGTACTGGTCGTCCAAAAGTCTTCGAAGTTAGCAAATGTTCGTTGTACACTGATCTCGCGCACTTCGACCGCATCGAGGTCGGCATTCATCCACAAGCTCCGTAGCGCATCCACTCCGGACACGTCGGAACGGGGCGGGCGCGGGACAGCAAACCCCATGGCATGAATTTCGGCATGCATCAGCTCCAGCGGATGTCCGCCACCCATCATATCCCAGACGTAGGTGGCGACTGTACCGCCTGGACGAACGACTCGCGCCATCTCGGCAACCCCCTTGGTCGGATCGGTAACGAAGAAAATCACCAGCGCCATAACGGCCGCATCGAAGTTGTCTTCGCCGAAAGGAAGCGCTAGAGCGTCGCCCCGATGAAACTTGGCTATCCGACCGGCAGGTCGCGCGCGCGCAAAAGATAGCTGTGCCTCAGACGGATCAATCCCCTGAACCTCAGCTGGTGCGCATCGTTCCACGAGCAACTCTGTAAAGGCACCGCTGCCGCAGCCGACGTCGATCCATCGCAAGCCAGAGGGCGGCGCCAGCCAATCGAGAAAAATCTCGCCTGCGATCCGGCTCCAGGCCCCCATCATCCGCTCGTACGCGGCTCCGTCGTCGTAGCGGATTTGAGA
>JBAVOA010000174.1:0-2445 GCA_049691635.1 Aestuariivirga sp.
CTACTATACGCGGTGACTCGACTTCAAGAATCCGACGACTTGTTTTAATTGTTTTCCCCAACTATTCGCGGGCCGCCGTTTGGTTAACAAGACCTTACCGCCATCGGGAATCGGAGGTCCATGCGCTGTTTTGACTCATGCCGGCATGTGCGCCGCACGCAGCGCAATTGACCCTGTGCTATCATGCACTTATAATGGCCAAAAATAATTCGCGCCGTTCCCTGAGCGGCGCTTTTTTCTTTGCACCAAGGACACATCCGATGATCACAGCCGTCCTTCCCACCTACAATCGCGCCAAAATAAGTTTTGAGCGGGGCGAAGGCATGCGTGTCTTCACGCCGGAAGGCGAAGCCTATCTGGATTTCGGCGGCGGCGTTGCGGTCACAAGCTGCGGCCATGCCCATCCGCATCTGGTCAAAGCATTGACCGAGCAGGCGCAGAAGATCTGGCACACGTCGAACATCTACCAGATGCCCGGGCAAGAGAAGCTGGCGCAACGGCTGATCGATGCAACCTTTGCCGATACTGTGTTCTTTACCAACTCGGGGGCTGAGGCACTGGAATGCGCGATCAAGATGGCGCGCAAATACCATGCGGCGAAAGGCCAGCCGGAACGCTACCGCCTGATCACGTTTGAAGGCGCATTCCATGGCCGCACGCTGGCAACCATTGCCGCAGGCGGCCAGGCAAAATATCTGGAAGGCTTCGGGCCGAAGGTTGAAGGCTTCGATCAGATTGCGTTTGGTGATCACGATGCCTTGCTGGCGGCGATCAGTCCGGAGACTGCGGGCATCCTGATTGAACCTGTTCAAGGCGAGGGCGGGGTGCGCCCGGTACCGCCGGAGACGTTGCGCGCCATGCGGGCGCTGTGTGATGAGCATGGCCTGCTCCTGGTGCTCGACGAAGTGCAATGCGGGGTTGGCCGCACGGGCAAATTCTTCGCCCATGAGTGGGCTGGCATCACGCCCGACATCATGGCCGTTGCCAAGGGCATCGGCGGCGGCTTTCCCTTGGGGGCGTGTCTTGCCACGGAAAATGCTGCCCAGGGCATGACGGCTGGAACCCATGGCTCCACCTATGGCGGCAATCCGCTCGCCACGGCGGTTGGCAATGCGGTGCTCGATGTGATTCTGGAAAAGGGCTTTCTGGAAAATGTGCAGCAGCGGGCGTTGAGCCTGAAGCAAAGGCTGGCGCAGCTCAAGGATGAGCATCCGGCAATCATTGAAGACATCCGCGGAACCGGCCTGATGATGGGGATCAAATGCAGGGTTCCCAATACGGAGTTCCAGGCGAAAGCTTTGGAACACAAGCTGCTCACCATAGGCGCCGGCGACAATGTCATCCGCCTGCTGCCGCCGCTGATTGTCACTGATGAGGATATTTCCGAGGCCGTGCACAAGCTTGACCTGACCTGCCGCAGCCTTGAAGCGCAGCTTGCATGAGCGAAGCGCCAAGACATTTTCTTGATCTCTCGGACTTCGACGGGGAGACCTTGCGCAACATCATCACTGCCGCCCGGTCGATGAAGCATAGCCGCGCCGGCCTGCACAAGGGGGTGCGTGAAGGCAACATCCCGCTTGCCGGAAAGATCGTTGCGCTGATTTTCCAGCAGCCCTCGACGCGGACGCGTGTGTCTTTCGAAGTCGGTATCAGGCAATTAGGTGGCGAGTCCCTGCTGATTTCCGCCTCCGACATGCAACTCGGCCGGGGCGAGACGAT
Source organism: Aestuariivirga sp. (assembly GCA_049691635.1). Lineage (GTDB taxonomy): Bacteria > Pseudomonadota > Alphaproteobacteria > Rhizobiales > Aestuariivirgaceae > Aestuariivirga. Next base: position 1,720 of record JBAVOA010000174.1, read on the forward strand.
TGCCGACACGGCGCGTGTGCTCTCGCGCTTTGTCGATGCCATCATGATCCGAGCCAAGAACCACGATGACATCATGGAACTGGCGGAACACGCCACGGTTCCGGTGATCAACGGCCTCACCAACAAATCCCATCCCTGCCAGATCATGGCCGATATCCTGACCCTGGAAGAACATGTGGGTCCCCTGGCGGAACAAACGATTGCCTGGGTTGGCGATGGCAACAATGTTGCCGCCTCCCTGGTTCATGCGGTGACAAAACTTGGCGGCAAGCTGCGGCTGGCCTGTCCTGAAACGCTTTCGTTAAGTCCGGACCTGCTGAAATGGGCGCGGAGCAATGGCGCGGACATTACGGTCACCACGTCAGCCGATGTCGCCGTGGCCGGGGCGACGTGTGTTGTCACCGATGCCTGGGTTTCGATGCATGATGCGGATGCCAGCAACCGCCATAATCTTCTGAAGCCCTATCAGATCAATGGCGCGCTGATGAAGAAAGCCGCGCCCAATGCCGTGTTCATGCACTGCCTGCCGGCGCATCGCGGTGAAGAGGTGACGTCCGAGGTCATGGACGGGCCGCAATCGGTGGTGTTCGACGAGGCGGAAAACCGGTTGCATGCGCAGAAGGCCATTCTGCTGCATTGCCTGGGCGTGGAATGAGCGCACCCCGCGATACGGTGATGCCCTTCGAGATCAAACCTCTTGGGGTGCGCGGGCGCGTGGTGCGGCTG
>JBAVOA010000175.1:0-6770 GCA_049691635.1 Aestuariivirga sp.
CTGAACAGGATTTTTCCAGACCTGTTTCAAGAGCCGCAGTCCGCATCACAGAGTTCACGACACTGAGCTGCGGAAATTCAATGCCGAGATTATGCAGGAAGCGCCGCGACCAGGCGCCGCCCGCCAGCACCACCTGCTCGCAGGCGATTGCTCCCTTTTCCGTCACCACCGATGAGATACGGCCTGCGGAAGTTTCCACCCCGCGCACCGCGCAGTTCTGAAAAATCTTCGCACCAAGTCTTTGCGCCTGGCGCGCCATGGCAGGCGCCGCAAGGAAGGGCTCGGCCCGTCCATCCGAGGCAGTATAAAGCCCGCCTTTCCACGGCCGCGTGCAGCCCGGCTGCAACCGGTCAGCTTCCGCCCCTGACACCAGCCGTGTTTCCAGGCCATGGGCTTTGACATTGTCCGCGTACCATTTTTCCTTTGCGGCAAGCTCCGCCTCGGTTTCCGCGAGATATAGAATGCCGCACTGGCGGTAGCCTGTTTCAGCCCCGACGCGCGCATTCATCTCGCGCCATAGTTTCAAGGATTCCAGAATGAGCGGCAGCTCGCGGGGATCGCGCCCCATCTGCCGGCACCAGCCCCAATTGCGTGAGGATTGTTCACCCGCAATGATGCCTTTCTCGAGAAGCACAACGGGAACCCCGCGTTCGGCCAGTTCAAGAGCGGTTGCGACGCCGATGATGCCGCCGCCAATGACGGCCACGGTTGTGCTTTGCGGCAGAGCAGAATCAGACGCAACAAGATCAATGATGGGCATGGGCAAGTGCTACAAAAGCCGTGAAGCCCAAGCAAGCATCAAGTCTGCGCGTGAGCCTTGCGATATTGTTCGAGCAGATGGGTGCGGTCCACTTCCGTATAGATCTGCGTCGACGACAGGCTGGCATGGCCCAAAAGCTCCTGGATCACCCGGAGGTCAGCTCCATTGCCCAGGAGATGCGTGGCAAAGGAGTGGCGGAGCGCATGAGGGGTGGCTGTGTCTGGAAGGTTCAGCACGCCGCGCATGCGTTCGATCAGCAGCTGGATATTGCGCGCGTTGAGCGGGCCGCCGCGAAGCCCGCGGAACATGGGTTCATTCGCGGTTAACGGAAAGGGGCAAAGGGCCAAATAGGAGTCGAGCACCTCGCGCACCCGCGGCAGCACGGGAGCAATGCGCGCCTTGCCGCCCTTGCCGGTGATCACCAGCGGCGTGGATTTGGATTGCGCCAGCGTCAGGCCGATGGCCTCCGAAATACGCAGTCCGCAGGCGTAGAGAAGGGTAAGCACGGCCCGGTCGCGCGCCTCCACCCATTTCGGTGTTTCATCCGTTGACAGCACATCGGCGGCAGCCACCCGCCTTGCTGCCTCGATGTTCAATGGCTTTGGAACCGAATGGGCAATCTTGGGTGAATGCAGGGCCGAAAGGGCTGGATTGATGAAATGACGGTTCCGCTCAGCAAAGCGGAAGAACGAGCGGATAGCCGATAGTTGCCGGGCAAGGGTCCGGCTTTCCACGCCATTTTTGCGCCGCCTGGCCATGAAACTGCGAAAATCCGAAACATTAAGGCTGGCGAGATCAGTGACCTTGGCGGGTTCGCCCAAATGATCCTTGAGGAATTGCCCAAACTGCGAAATATCGCGGGCATAGGCCTCAAGCGTCTTGGCCGCCATGCGGCGCTCGGATTTTAACGATTGCAGCCAGCGCACCGCAATCTCTGCGGTGTCACCCGAAAACCCGAACTGAAGACCATCACTCATGCCCAAGACTAGGCCCCAAATGGTTGACGACTCCTAACAGCTTACGACGGGATCGCCAAAATGCTCAACCAAGGGAAACGGACTATAAAAACGATGCAGCAAATTCTTCCAGGCCTGGTAACGATCCGAACTGCGAAAGCCCACCGTATGGTCCGCAAGTTCGCGCCATTCCACCAGCAGCAGATAGCGCCCCGGCTTTTCAAGGCAGGGACGGATTTCTAGGCGCATGAATCCCGGTGTCTCCCTGATGAGGGGCAAAGCCTCTTTCAACGCCGCTTCATAATCCGGCGTCTCCGCCGGATCGACATCGAGAATGGCGTGTTCGAGGATCACAGGATGGTCTGGCCGGTCTTCTTCCAGTCCGCCAGGAACATCTCGATGCCCTTGTCGGTGAGCGGATGCTTGGCGAGCCCCTTGAGGACCGCGGGAGGAGCGGTCACCACATCGGCGCCGATGAGGGCCGCCTGCTTCACGTGGTTTGCCGTGCGTACCGAGGCCACCAGGATTTCCGTATCAAATCCATAATTGTCGTATATCTGGCGGATTTCCGAAATGAGGTCCATGCCCTCGAGATGAATGTCGTCAAGGCGGCCCACGAAGGGCGAGATAAATGAGGCCCCCGCCTTGGCCGCGAGCAGCGCCTGGTTGGCACTGAAACAGAGCGTGACATTCACCATGGCGCCATCGGCCCGCAGCGCCTTGCAGGCTTTGAGCCCGTCAATGGTAAGTGGCACTTTCACTGTAACGTTCTTGGCTATCTTCCGAAGGTCATTGCCTTCGCGGATCATGCCTGCCGCATCAAGGGCGGTGACTTCAGCACTCACCGGCCCTTCGACGATCTTGCAGATCTCGGCAATCACATCCTTGAAGGCCCGGCCCGATTTTGCAATCAGCGACGGATTGGTGGTCACCCCGTCAAGCAGCCCTGCATCGGCAAGATCGCGGATGTCGGCAACATCAGCCGTATCAACAAAAAATTTCATGGTTTCTTCCTTCCATTCACATCATTGCGCGGGGGTCGATCCCGCAAATTCTCTTGGCCATCAGGCTCAGTCCATCTTTCAGGCCATCGAGTGAACCCTTGCCCAGGGTCTCGCTATTCAAGGCCGTAACCCTTCTGATGAAACGCAGGCTATTGCACAAAAACACGGCTTCCGCACGGAATAATTCTTCCAGCCGGACGGCCCGCTCAACGGGCGTGAAGCCGAACTTCAAAGCATTGACCAGGAGGATGCGCCGCGTGATTCCCGGCAGAACGCCTTGATCCAGGGAAGGCGTGATCAGCTCACGCCCCTGCAACAGAAAAAGATTGGCAACGGTGGAAGATGCCACGAGGCCCGCCGTATTCAGCATCAAGGCGTCGTCGGCATCGGCGGCCACTTCACGTGCCGCGGCGATGCCATCGATATAGGACAAGGTCTTCATCCGCGACGAGGGCGCAAATTCATTGCGCCGGATTGTCGAGACCTCAAGGCGGCAGGGCTGAAACAGGTTTCCCGCGGCAAAGTCATCAAGCGTGACGAGAAGGCTGGGCGAAGTTCCATCACCGACGAGACCACGCGCGGCCTTTCCGCGGCTTAAGGTTATTCGCAGAACTTCAAATGGGAATTGGCTCTTCGCGAGAATTTCTCCCGCCCCGGCAAGAACATCCTCGGTATGAAAGGGGATTCCCAATTCAGCCGCCGCCTTGGCCATGCGCTGCATATGCTCATCAAGCCAGAGCGGCTTGTGGTTCATCACCGCGACCGTTTCAAAAACCCCATCGCCCAGCAGAAAGCCGCGGTCATGGGGGTCAAGCGGCAGAGTTCCATCAACAAATTGACCGTTAAACCAGACAATGCTCACGGCACCACCCCGAGGAAATTCCTGAGCATGGCGTAGCCATGTTCCGTGAGGATGGACTCCGGGTGAAACTGCACGCCATAGGTTGGGTGGTCCCGGTGCTTGAGGCCCATGATCTCGCCGTCATCGCTGCGCGCCGTGATTTCAAGCGCCGGGTTTTCCGTTTCCGTTTCCACAATCAGTGAATGATAGCGCCCCGCACTGAAACGGTTGGGAATTCCGTTGAACAGGCCAGTTCCATCGTGAATGATCTCCGAGGAATCGCCATGCATGGGCCGTTTGGCGCGGGTGACTTTTCCGCCGAAGGCCTCGCCGATGCACTGGTGCCCGAGACAGACCCCGAGAATGGGCAACTGGCCGGAAAACCTGCGCACAATGTCCAGGGAGTCTCCTGCTTCATGGGGCGTGCAGGGCCCCGGCGAAATCACAATCGCCTTCGCCTTCAAATCCGCTTCGCCCACCTCGTCATTGCGCTTCACCAGAACCTCCTGCCCAAGCTCCACGAAATAGCGCGCGATGTTGTAAACAAAGCTGTCATAATTATCGACGATCAGGATCATGGCGCGAAGGCCTCCATGATGCGGCTGATCTTGGTCAAGGTTTCCTCATATTCCGCCGCAGGCTCCGAACGTGCCGTGATGCCGCCACCGCCCTGGAAACGCGCCGTCCCTTGCGAGAACATCGCGGTGCGGATGGCGATATTCAAATCCACCTGGCCGTTGAAACCGAAATAGCCGATGGAGCCGCAATAGACCCCGCGCCCCTGGCCTTCGATTTCCGCAATGATTTCCATAGCGCGAATTTTGGGCGCCCCCGTAATCGAACCGCCGGGGAAGGTGGCGGCGATGAGATCACCCACAGTTTTGTCGGGTTTGAGTTCACCCGTCACAACCGAGGTCAGATGATGCACCGAGGCATAGCTCTCCAGCCCGCACAGCACCGGCACCCGCACGCTGCCCGGCGCGCACACCCGGCTCAGGTCATTGCGCAGGAGATCGACAATCATCACATTCTCGGCCCGGTCCTTGCGGCTCGACGAAAGCTCGGCCACCAGCGCCGCATCAAGGGCCGGATTGGGATCGCGCCGCCGTGTGCCCTTGATCGGCCGCGCCTCAACCGTCGTACCATCAAAGCTCAACAGGCGTTCCGGCGAACTCGAAGCAATCTGCACCTCCCCATAATCAAGAAAAGCGGAGAAAGTGGCGGGGTTCAATGCGCGCAGGCGCTTGTAAAAGGCCAGCGCATCAAAGCCATCCGGAATCTTCGCACTGAAGCATTGCGAGATATTCGCCTGGAAAATATCGCCCGCCAGAATGTATTCAATTGTCCGGGCCACGGCGGCTTCGTAACTCTCACGGGTGAAGTTGGAAGACCAGTTTTCAATTGTTGAAGCCCCCAGGGTTTGGGCTTTGCGCTTCAGCAAATCCTCGAGTTCATCGGCGGGACTTTCCCCCGAGGTGGAAATAATCCAGGCCCGCTCCTGCAGATGGTCAAAGGCAATACCCACATCATAGACATGCAGCAACATGTCAGGGCAGAGCGAAGGAAACTGCGGCAGCCGCGCATGGGGTTCCAGGCTGCGCCCGAAATCATAGCCGATATAGCCCGCAAGGCCGCCTTGAAATGGCGGCAGGCCCGCCAGTTTCGGCAGGCGGTTGTGGCTGAGAATCCGGTCGAGGACCACGAGCGGCGCGTCCTCCTGCACCACCCCATCCAGCAACGTCCTGCCATTTTCAACTTTCAGGGTGGATGCGGGATTGCAGGCGAGAAACGAATAGCGCCCCAGCTTTTCCTGCCGCATGGTGCTTTCAAACAGGGTGAGAAAAGCCTGCCCCCGCAAGCGCTGGGCGAGCTGGATGGGCTCCCAGTAGACGATCTCGCGGGCATGAACCGGGGGCGGCTGGAGAGGCGTATGCTTCATGGCACGCGTGATATAAGACTGGCAGGCCCTCCCGTCCAAGACTATTCCAGAGCCATGAATTCCGATTCCCTGAACATCGCAGATGTGCTCTTGCCGCTGGCCCTGGAAGGCCCCTATTCCTACCGGGTTCCCGCAGGGTTGCAGTTGGAGGAAGGCTGCTATGTGGCCGTGCCGCTCGGCCCCCGCAGCCTGATCGGCGTGGTCTGGGCGTTGAAAGCGGAAGCCCCCGTGGGCACCAAGCTCCGCGATGTGATCGACCGCTTCGACATGCCGCCCATGACCGCCACCCACCGCAAATTCGTCGACTGGCTGGCCGATTACTACGTCGAGCCCAAGGGCAATGTGCTGCGCATGGTACTGCGCGCCCCCGGCGCCTTTGAAGAGGCAAAGGAACAGATCGCCTACCGGGCAACGGGACAAAAACCCCGCCGCATGACGCCCCAACGCCAAAGAATTCTCGACGCAACGGCCGAGGGCTTTGCCATGCGCCTCTCGGAACTGGCCCGGGCCGCCGGCGTCGGCACCTCCGTGGTGAAGGCCATGGCCAAGGAGGGCGCACTGGAAGCCGTGGGCCTGCCCGCCCACAAGGCCTTTCAGCAGCCGGACCTCAATGCCGGCGGCCTTACGCTCTCCAAACAGCAGCAACTCGCGGCCGCGGAACTGCGTGCCGTGGTCACTTCACGCAGCGCCAAGGTCACGCTTTTTGATGGCGTCACAGGCTCAGGCAAGACCGAAGTCTATTTCGAAGCCATGGCGGCGGCCCTTGCGGCCGGAGGCCAGGTGCTCCTGCTGCTTCCCGAAATCGCCTTGACCGCCGGGTTCATCGCCCGCGTCGAAACCCGTTTTGCCTGTGAGCCCGCCCAGTGGCATTCCGAAGTGCGGCCCCGCGAACGCGAGCGCGTCTGGCGCGGCGTAGCCAGCGGCGAAGCGAAGATCGTCGTGGGCGCGCGTTCGGCGCTTTTCCTGCCGTGGAAGAAGCTGGGCCTCATCGTCGTCGATGAAGAACATGAAAGCGCCTACAAGCAGGACGATGGCGTCACCTACCACGCCCGCGACATGGCCGTGCTCTATGGCACAATCGGAAAATTTCCTGTCATCTTGTCCTCAGCAACACCTTCGCTTGAATCCATCGTCAATGCCGACCGCGGCCGTTATGGCCATGTGAAACTGAATGACCGTCATGGCAGGCCGGAACTCCCCGAGATTGATCTCGTTGACATGCGGAAGGTTCCGCTTGAGCCCGGCGCCTGGCTGTCAGCCCCGCTTATTG
>JBAVOA010000176.1:0-10333 GCA_049691635.1 Aestuariivirga sp.
GCGTGTAACAGACGTCCGCCTTAACGATGAGGCCGCCGAATTTCTTGGTTTCGCCCACCTTGGCCTCGAAGCTTGTGGTGACGCCGGTAATCTTGTCCAAGCCGTTAAACACTGCAATCGGATTAGCGATTCGGTCGGCATGGGCCGCACCCGACAGCATTGCCGTTGCAACGGCAGCCAGTGCTACAGGCCGGAACATTATTACTGGGCCTGCGCGGGAGGCGGCGTTTCGGGTGTCTTTGCACCGGACTTGTCAAACATAGACTGGCTGATCAGCGACCAGATGTCGACGGCACCTTGCGTGTAATTGATGACGCCGCCCGCAGCCAATTTTGTTTCCGAGCCACCGGGCTCAAGTGAAATGAATTTGGAACCCAGCAAACCTTCCGAGGTCACTTTGGCGGAGGTGTCGTCGGTGAGCTGGACGGCCGGATCAATGCTCATCGTGATACGGGCCTGGAAATTTTCCGGGTTCAGCGACTGGGCGGTCACCGTGCCAATCTTGATTCCCGCCATGCGGATATCGCTGCCGACATTGACGCCCTCGACATTGTCGAATTCGGCCGTGATGAGGTAGCCCGAATTGCCCTTCCCCATGCCCGGCGTATTGTAGGCAAACGCCAGAAAGGCACCGGCGATCACAATGACCACGGCACCGATGAGAGTTTCGACCATTGAATTGTTCATGTCACCTTGTCCCTGATTCTGGGTGCCCATCTAAGGCTGCGCACATCGCAGAAACAACTGGTAAAATGTGGCACCTTGGCGGCGCTGATTATTCCGGACGCCAAGCTTGATAGCCGGGAGCGGCTTTCTTCGGGCGCTCTGCACCGATGATGCTCCCTGGAGGGCGATAGGCATCTGAACTTCCCGTGAGATTGGGCTGGTGCGGCAGCTGCCACTCGCGGTCCGGCACATCAGAGTTCGTGGGTACCGTGTCAACCCGATGGTGCATCCAGCCGTGCCAACCGGGCGGGATGGCGGAGGCTTCCGAATAGCCGTTGAAGATGACCCAGCGGCGTTCCGTGATGGAATCAGGCATGGCGGACTTCGCCTTGTAGTAGCGGTTGCCTGCTGCATCGGTTCCCACCAGAACGCCCTTGCGCCAGGTGAAGAACCGTGTGCCTAGGGTCTGGCCATTCCACCAGGTAAAAAACTGTTTCAAAAAATGCATTCGGGGTCCTGTCTCAGGCGTCAAAATTTGGCGAAATATGGCCCAATGGACAGCGTTCGTAAAGCTGGCAATTTGCCCTCATGGAAGGGTGATCAAAAGCACCTCGCTGCCGTTGTCCGGGCGCTGCCCGGTGACCAGGCGAGCGTTCGGCGGCAGCGTCATGTCACGTTCAAAATCAGCCACTTGCACGGCGGTTGCCGCCATGAGAGTGGGAATGACGTAGGCCCGCAGGCTCTTGCGCAAACTCTCCTGGGTGAGACTGATCAGGAAGACCGGGGTTCCGGCGTTTGCCTGAAGAATCGCGTTGGTTTTGTAGGCGCGCAGGACAAGACGGCGGTTGACCTGTCCCTGCAGGGCAAGCGTCATGGTCAGTTTTGCCTTGAGGCCCGCATGAAGGGCCGGACGGGGTGCAACGTCGGCAAGCTGCGCGTTCGGATTCAGGTAGGGGAGGATTTCGTGCCAGGTCCATTTTGGCGAAAAGACCCACTGGCGCATTTCAAGAATTCTCCGCAGCTCCTCAAGAGATGCCGCCCATTGGATGATGAATGGCTCTTCCGGCTTGCCTGCAAAGTCGATGCGGCGAACCGGCAGCCGCTGCCAGACATTGGTTTCCCAGTCCGCCTGGGTTACAGAATAATCCTGTTCGGGGGCGGCGTAAATCTTTTCCGCCTGTTCATAGCTACTCGAGATATGCAGGGCACCGGCGGTCACAAAGACTATGAACGTGGCGCATAGCAGCCCTAGCGGCATGATCCGGCGCGGCGGTATGGCCTCAATGGCAACGCCAAATGCTGCCACCATTACGCCGCCGAACATCAGGCCACCCAGGACGTCGGAGAGCCAGTGGACGCCGAGATAGAGCCTCGAATAGGCGATGGTGATCACAATCAGCCCGCAGGTCGCGTAAACCAGCGACCTGCTCCAGCGATTCATGGCATGGCTTGCCAGCACGGCCAGGATGCCGAAGGTGATTGCTGCCATGGTGGCATGGCCGGAGGGGAAACTGAAAACTTCGGAACCGGCATAGGATTCAAGCGGCCGCGGCCGATGAATGCCAAATTTGAGAAGTACCGCAAAAAGTTTTCCGCCGAGGAATATGACCGTCGAGGCAATGGCCGCCCGCCAGGCCTTGCGCCACATGAGCCAGCCCACAATGGTGGCCATCATGGCGGTGAGCACAATGCCATCGCCAAGCATGGTTATGGGGACCATCAATTCATCGGCGGGGGCGTTTCTCACTTCCCGCATCAGGTTGAACAAAGAAAAATCGGCGTTGGGAATGGCATCACGCGACACCATGCCAGTCACCAGGACTACAAAGCCGATCAAGGCAAGCACCAGCATGGCGACGAAGAATATGATCAGCAGCGAGCGAGGGTTTTCGGGCGAAATGGATCGGCCAAAACGGTGCAATGAGCGGCTGTTGCGGGTTTTTGCCCACGCCGCGACCCGGCCCAGGACATGATCAAGGTAGGGTGAGGCCCCGGCCGCAAAAAGCCTTATGATCCAGCCAGCGACGGCGAGGATCGCCAGTAATGCCAGCAAGATCAAAGCAAGGTGGCCGCTGAGTTCCCCGGCCAGCGCCAGGCCCTGCCCTATCAATATGCCAGGCACCACATGGGCGGCGGCCCAGACGATTCCCGATGAAACATTCACCGTGGCGAAATAGAGTTGGCTCATGCCCAGCATGCCGACAATACCGGGTACAACGGCCTTCACACCCGGCACAAAACGGCCGAGCGCGATGCTTTTTCCTCCGTGACTCCTGACAAAGTCCTCGCCGCGCGCCACCAATTGGGGAAAGCGGTTGAGGGGCCAAAGATTTTTCAAACGTTCGCCAAAGAACCGCCCAGCCCAATAGGAAATCTGGTCACCGACGATGGCGCCAACGGAGGCTGCGATAAAAACCGGCCAAAAGGGCAAGTGTCCGGAGCCTACCAGAATGCCGGCCCCCACCAGTACCGCAGTCGAGGGAACGAAAAGGCCTATGATAAGGAGTGCCTCGCCAAAGGCGATGAGAAATACGACGACGATCGCCCAGCTCGGATTGTGGGCAAAATAATCGAGATACGGCTGAATATGGTCCATGTCTTGGGGTTGGTACTCGACTTCGTCGTCTGGTTGAAGATCAAATGGGGGCAGTAAGTTGTTCCTGTCTAGAACAATTTGATTACAACAAATTAAACTGCAGGAATCTGTGGGAAAGCCCCACTGCTGGCGACAAAATAAGGTGATATCCCATCTGGTTTTCACCTAACATGGCCGGTAATGGAAGAAATGGACGCGAATAGGGCTCAGCCGCCTGCGGCAACTGTTGGTCTGTGGCTCGGGTATGGCGCGCTCTGCGTTGGCATGTTCATGGCGATCCTGGATATCCAGGTGGTCGTCACGTCGCTGTCAGTTATTGAAGACGCACTGAAGATTGGCGCCGACCGCATGAGTTGGGTGCAGACCACCTACCTTATCGCGGAAATCATTTCCATTCCGCTCACGGGCCTGCTCATCCGCATCTTCACGATCCGCTGGCTTTTCGCCGGGGCCATTCTCACGTTCACGCTGGCTTCCATCGGTTGTGCTTTCAGCTTTGATTTTGTTTCGCTTATCCTGTTCCGGGTGCTGCAGGGCTTCGCCGGCGGCGTGCTCATTCCGCTGGTATTTGCAGCCATTTTCCTGCTGTTCGGAAAGGGGCTGAAGCAGACCATCGCAACCACCATAGGCGGCCTGCTGGCCGTACTTGCGCCAACTCTCGGCCCCATCACCGGCGGCTGGATCACGGAAAACTATTCCTGGCACTGGCTGTTTCTGATCAATGTGGCACCGGGAATCATAACACTGTTGATCGGTGTTGCCTGTCTTCCGCGGGATATGACCCGGCTGCACCTGTTCAAGACGCTGGATTGGGTTTCCCTGGTGTTCGTTGCGGTTGGCCTTGCTGCCCTCCTGATAGGGCTGAAGAACGCACCCGATGAGGGTTGGCTGGTGCCGCAGGTGTTCGCCTATTTCCTGCTCTTTGCCATTTGCATGTACCTCGCCATACGCCGGCCTGCCCCGGCAATTTCCTTTTCACTGCTGCGCGACCGCAACCTGGCCTATGGCTGCATTCTCAGCTTCATCCTGGGGGTCGGCCTGTTCGGCTCGGTCTATCTGCTCCCCCTCTTCCTCGCTTTCGTTCGCGGTCTGGGACCGCTCGATATCGGCCTTGTCATCCTGGTCACCGGCATTTCCCAGCTCGTCACCGCACCCATTGTGGTGCAGATCGACCGCTACGTGGATGCGCGCCTGCTTTCGGCAATCGGTTTTGCGGCTTTTGCTACAGGCCTGCTGATGAGCGGGTCCCAGACGATTGCCACGGGCTATGATGAAATGTTCTGGCCGCAGGTGGTTCGCGGGGCCTTCGTGGCTTTATGCATCCTGCCACCCATCCGCTTTGCCCTGGGCTTCATTCCGCGTGAACACATTGCCGATGCCAGCGGGCTGTTCAATCTGTCGCGCAATCTCGGCGGGGCCATCGGCATTGCGCTGATCGATACCATCGTGTTTTCTCGCGGGCCCGAGCACGCGGACCGTCTTGTGGAACTGATCAAGCTTGATCCGGCAAAGGCCGCGGCGGCGCTCGGACTTGCCCTGGACGAAATGCCCGACCCCCAAGATCCGACCGGGCTTATGGGCATCATGGATGTCATTGAACAGGCCAGCCTGACCTCTGCCATCAATGAAGCCTGGCTTGTCATGGGGGGCATTACGGCCGTGGCGCTGGTTGTCCTGTTCGTCATGGGGCCGATTCGAGTGCCCGTTTCGGTCTCTCCCGACAGGACTCTGCCATAAAATAATTTTGATCGAAAACATGGTTAACGCCTTGACGGTTTTGGCGTGTCCGGGTTTTCCACAAAGAGCGATTCAAATAATCGAACTATCACTTGAGCTTGCCCCCAGAATCGGATGATCATCCGGTTATCCACAAGGATCACCAAGCTGTGGACACAACATATAGCGTTAGCCATTTGTTAACACACTAGCTATTGACGACCGGTGGGGTGTGTAATAGTTTAGTCACCAAGGCGGTGGGACGGAGATGCGAAGGAAACTTCAGGTCTCCCAAGTGTAAAAAATCAAAAAGAAGTGCCTCAATTCCGGGGAAACAGGTGTTTCCCGGACAGGGAAGTTTGTGACGTCAAACACGGGTGAAGAAGGCTCCGTGGGTGCATTGTTGTGCGCTCCCGGCAACGAAACGAAAGAACGACGAGGGACAGCAATGCACGTAGAACGCAAATATACCAGGGCCGGACAGAATGCTTACGCGGAGATCGAATTCCGCCAGGCCACCAGCGAAATCAAGAACCCCGATGGCTCGGTTGTTTTTCGCCTGGAGAACATCGAGGTTCCCGCCTCTTGGAGCCAGGTCGCCACCGATATTCTGGCCCAGAAATATTTCCGCAAGGCTGGCGTTCCGGCCCACCTGAAGCGTGTTGAAGAGACGAGCATTCCCTCGTGGCTATGGCGCTCGGTGGCCGATGAGGCCGCCTTGGAGAGCTTGCCGGAGAAGCAGCGCATCATTGGCGAGATGAGCTCCAAGCAGGTGTTCAACCGGCTGGCCGGAACCTGGACCTATTGGGGCTGGAAGGGCGGCTATTTCAATACGGAAGAAGACGCGCGCGCCTTCAACGACGAATTATGCTTCATGCTGGCGACACAGAAGTGTGCGCCCAACAGCCCGCAATGGTTCAACACGGGCTTGTACTGGGCCTATGGCATTGACGGTCCGGGCCAAGGCCACTTCTATGTGGACCACGAGACCGGCAAGCTCACCAAGTCCAAATCCTCCTATGAGCATCCCCAGCCACATGCCTGCTTCATCCAGGGCGTGGCCGATGACCTCGTCAACGAGGGCGGCATCATGGACTTATGGGTGCGCGAAGCCCGCCTGTTCAAATATGGTTCGGGCACGGGTTCCAACTTCTCGTTCCTGCGCGGCGAAAACGAAAAGCTCTCGGGCGGCGGCAAATCCTCCGGCCTGATGAGCTTCCTCAAGATCGGCGACCGCGCGGCGGGCGCCATCAAGTCCGGCGGCACCACGCGGCGCGCCGCCAAGATGGTGGTGGTCGACGTGGACCATCCGGATATCGAGGAATACATCGACTGGAAGGTGAAGGAAGAGCAGAAGGTTGCGGCCCTCGTCACCGGTTCCAAGATCGTCAAGAAGCATCTGGCAATCATCATGAAGGCCTGCGTCAATTGCCAGGGCCCCGGCGATGACTGCTACGAAATCGAGAAGAATCCGGCCCTCAAGCGCGCGGTGAAAGATGCGCGCCGCAACATGGTGCCCGACAACTACATCAAGCGCGTCATCCAGTTTGCCAAGCAAGGCTACACCGAGCTTGAATTCGATGCCTATGACACGGATTGGGATGGCGAGGCCTATCGCACCGTTTCGGGGCAGAATTCCAATAACTCAGTGCGCGTCACCGATGGCTTCCTGCGCGCCGTTGAAACCAATGGCCCGTGGAACCTCAATGCCCGCATGACAAAGCGCGTGACCAAGACCGTGCAGGCGCGCGATCTTTGGGACAAGATCGGCCATGCGGCCTGGGCTTCGGCTGATCCCGGCATCCAATATCACACCACGATCAATGACTGGCATACCTGCCCGGCTTCGGGTGAAATCCGTGCCTCGAACCCCTGCTCGGAATACATGTTCCTGGATGATACGGCGTGCAACCTCGCCTCACTCAACCTGTTGCAGTTCCGCAATCCGGAGACGGCGAGGTTCGACGTCGAGTCCTACGAGCATGCGGTGCGGCTGTGGACCATGGTGCTGGAAATCAGCGTGCTGATGGCGCAGTTCCCCTCCAAGGAAATCGCCAAGCTCTCCTATGACTACCGCACGCTCGGCCTGGGCTTTGCCAATATCGGCGGACTGCTGATGACCAATGGCATCGCCTATGACAGCCACGAGGGCCGCGCCATCTGTGGTGCACTCTCTGCCATCATGACCGGTGTTTCCTATGCCACGTCAGCTGAGATGGCAAAGGAGCTCGGCCCCTTCCCCGGTTATGCCAAGAACCGCGACCACATGCTGCGCGTGATGCGCAACCATCGCCGCGCCGCCTATGGTGCTGCCGTGGGTTATGAAGACGTGAGCATCGCTCCGGTCCCGCTCGATGAAACGGATTGCCCGGACCGCGATCTCATTGCCCACGCCCGCAAGGCCTGGGATCTGGCGGTGGAACTGGGCGAAGCCCATGGCTTCCGCAACGCGCAGGCGACGGTTGTGGCCCCTACCGGCACCATCGGATTGGTCATGGATTGCGATACCACGGGAATCGAGCCGGATTTCGCTTTGGTGAAGTTCAAGAAACTGGCCGGCGGCGGCTATTTCAAGATCATCAACCAGGCGGTTCCCGAAGCGCTCCGCACCCTGGGTTACGACGCCACGCAGATCGAAAAGATCATCAACTATGCGGTTGGCCTCGGCACGTTGCAGGATGCCCCTGCCCTCAACCACGCGCAACTCCGCGCCAAGGGTTTTGGCGATGAGCAGATCAACACGGTTGAATCCGGTCTTGCTTCGGCCTTTGACATCAAGTTCGTGTTCAACAAGTGGACGCTGGGCGAAGAGTTCTGCAAGTCGGTGCTGAAGATCAGCGACGAGCAGCT
Source organism: Aestuariivirga sp. (assembly GCA_049691635.1). Taxonomy (GTDB): domain Bacteria; phylum Pseudomonadota; class Alphaproteobacteria; order Rhizobiales; family Aestuariivirgaceae; genus Aestuariivirga. The sequence continues at coordinate 7,829 of JBAVOA010000176.1, forward strand.
CAACGACTATGGCTTTGACCTGCTCTCCTTCATCGGCTTTTCCAAGGCCGATATCGACAAGGCCAACATCCACGTCTGCGGAGCCATGACGCTGGAAGGCGCTCCCGGCCTCAAGGATGAGCATCTGCCCGTGTTCGATTGCGCCAATGCCTGCGGCCGTCTCGGCAAGCGCTACCTGAATGTCGAAAGCCACATCCGCATGATGGCGGCGAGCCAGCCCTTCATCTCAGGGGCCATCTCGAAAACCATCAACATGCCGAACGAGGCCACGGTTGAGGACTGCAACGCAGCCTACATGCTGTCGTGGAAGCTTGGTGTGAAGGCCAACGCACTGTACCGCGATGGCTCAAAGCTTTCCCAGCCGCTGTCCACCCAGCTCATTTCGGATGAAACCGATGAGAGCGAAGATGCGGTGGAAGGCCTGATGGCCAAGCCCATGGTCCAGCGCATCGAGACCATCGTCGAGAAGGTTATCGAAATTGTGCGTGGCCGCGACAAGCTGCCGGGCCGCCGCAAGGGTTACACCCAGAAGGCGGTTGTGGGGGGCCACAAGGTGTACCTCCGCACCGGCGAATATGACGACGGCAAGCTCGGCGAAATCTTCATCGACATGCACAAGGAAGGGGCGGCGCTTCGCGCCATGATGAACAACTTCGCCATTTCCGTCTCGGTGGGCCTGCAATATGGCGTGCCGCTGGAGGAATATGTGGATGCCTTCACCTTCACGAAGTTCGAGCCCGCGGGCCAGGTGCAGGGCAACGAGTCGATCAAGAACGCCACTTCCATTCTGGATTATGTGTTCCGTGAACTCGCTGTCTCCTATCTGGGCCGCAATGACCTTGCCCATGTTGAAGCCTCGGAAATCGGTTTCGATGCCTTGGGCAAGGGTGTTGGCAGCGATGAACCCACGGTTCCGGCCCAGAAGTTCATGTCCTCGGGCTTTGTACGTACACAGAACCTGTCGAACGTGGTGGTGATGCCGAAAGGTGTGACCGCTGCTTCATCGCCCGCCCATGCGCTGCAAATGCGCGCGGCGGAATCGGTGTCGGTGGGTTCGCTCGCCCTTGCCGAGACAACAGTAGCCTATGTCTATGATGAACCTGCTCCTGCTGCAGCCGACCTGCGCGCCAAGGCGCGTCTGCAGGGCTATGAGGGCGACAGCTGCGGCGAATGCGGAAACTTCACCCTGGTGCGCAATGGAACCTGTCTGAAATGTAATACGTGCGGCTCGACGAGCGGGTGTTCGTGATACACATCCCAGGAATTGCGGAATGGCCGGGGAAATTCTCCGGCCATTTCGTTTTTCGCTTCATATGAATCGCCTTCGCAGACAATTTCGGATGATGTGATGATCATTTCTCTGAATTCGGCGGGGGGCAAAACTGTTTCATTGTGGCACGGATTCGGTTTTTCATCGGGTGAGAGAGGATAAAGAACTGGCTTGAACGATGCCGATTCTCCTCTCTCACCGTGTTGAATCGGCAACATTTGCAAAAATATTCACAATTATTTTTGCCGGCGGGAAGGCCGAAGAAAGGCCTCGGGGCAGAAATTTCCCCCGCGCGTGGCGGAAAAAAGCCACTCCATCCGTCTACGGAGAATCGGCAATTTTGCTTAATTTACTGAAATATTCCGCTGAATCGAGAAATCTCTCCGTATACGGACAGTCTTCCCGCCCCCTGTCGTGTTTACGAGTTGTTAGGGAACTCCGGGAGATACGCCACATGTTGACGGTGTATTGCCGAATCGCACAAACGGGTTCAAAAGAGACGTCAACAACGATTACGAATACGGAAGACAGGTATGCGCAATCGTTGGTGTAAGACTAGCCTGCGTAATGGGGCACTAACAACTAACTCCTAGGAGAAAACTAAAATGGCTAAGAAAGCTGCAAAGAAGCCCGCCAAGAAAGCTGCCAAGAAGAAAGTAGCCAAGAAGAAGATCTAATCTTCTGATTGTGTAGACTTTAGGATTGGACCCCGGACGGCACTGCCTCCGGGGTCAATTCTTTTGGAATGCCTCTGATCAGAAAAAAGGCCGCGCAATGCGCGGCCTTCGGCATTCTGACGGGATGCTTATTGGTAGACGTAGATGGGCGAGCCCACCTTCACGCGGCCATAGAGATCAATCACATCGGCATTCATCATGCGGATGCAACCCGACGAGACCGCCCCGCCAATTGAGGCCTCGGCGTTGGTGCCATGCACGCGGTAGATGGTGCCGCCAATATACATGGCGCGCGCACCAAGGGGATTACCGGGGCCGCCCTTCATGAAAGGCGGAATGATATGGCCTTTGGCGGCTTCGCGCTCGATCATTGTCTGGGGCGGCGTCCAGCTCGGCCATTCGGTCTTGGCGACGATCTTGGAGTTTCCGCTCCACTGGAAGCCTTCGCGGCCAACACCAATGGAATAGCGCATGGCCTCGCCGTCACCCAGCACATAATAGAGTGCCCTTTCAGGGGTCTTCACGATGAGGGTGCCAGGCGCATACTTGGTTTCATTC
>JBAVOA010000177.1:0-2163 GCA_049691635.1 Aestuariivirga sp.
AAGATTTTTCTTTATGGGATTGCCCGTGGTACCGCAGTGGTACCAACTATTTGGCAAACACACGCCCCGCCCCTTTGTTCCCCTCAAAATCCCGCTAGGTTGGCACCACGGTTCATCCCCTGCCTCCTATCGGCGGACCACAAATCGTTCGGGACACATGGACAAGAAAGCACTCACTGAACGCGATATCTGCACGAAGTTCATCTTGCCCGCCGTAAAGCGCGCGCTGAGATGCCATTTGCGTGCCGGGGATCGCATCCAAAGGCGTAGGGCATGGTGCTAATCAGGTCCAAGAAACGCGTCGCCGACCATGGGGAGGTGTTCACCCCGCCGTGGATGGTGGAGGCGATGCTTAACCTCGTAAAGGACGAGACCGAGCGCATTGACTCGCGCTTCTTGGAGCCAGCATGCGGTAGCGGGAACTTCCTTGTGCATGTTCTGCAGCGCAAGCTTGGCGCCGTCGAAATCAAGTTCGGAAAGTCCGAGTTTGAACGGCGGCATTACTCTCTTCTCGCTCTGATGTGCATCTACGGAATCGAGCTGCTGGCGGACAACATCGCGGAGTGTCGTGCGAATCTGTTCGAAATTTTCACCGATTATCTGAATCTAGATAAGTCGGACGACATGTATCTAGCTGCTTTCTCAGTGCTTTCCCGTAACCTTTTGCACGGGAACGCACTGACGATGCGCACGCATGACGGCCAGCCAATCACGTTCGCCGAGTGGGGTTATCTAGGCAAGGGCAAGTTCCAGCGTCGTGACTTCCGCTTCGACGTTCTCGCTGGGTCATCAGCCTTCAGTGCGAATGGTTCTCTCTTCGCTCACCTAGGCAAGCACGAGATCTTTATACCGATTAAGGCCTACCCACCGGTGACAGTGAGCGAACTAGCCGCAGCCGCGCGCGAAGGCACACCGAAGGAGGCCGCATGAGCACGCAGGCTAGCTTTGCTTTGCGCGGACGCAACCTGGATGTGCTGACGTGCATCGCGAACCTATCGAATGACGACGGACAGGCTGGCCTTGAAACTGCAGCCACTAGACGACATCGCCTATTCTATTTTCTTGCCAATGCGCGAGAAGTTCCATGAAAAGTAAATCGATGTCGTCTTAGCTATGATGTTATCCAGCGGCCATATCCCACGGCATTCGGAAAGCGCGGGTCTTCCAAATTGTCCCGGTTGCCCCCCATCAGGAAATAATGTTTGGCGGGGACAACAAACTCAACAGTATTGTCAACTGAGCCTGTGCTGCCGGGCTGCTCGTCCAGCACACGGTATTTTACTCCATTGACTTCCCTTACGCATTTTGGGCCTTTACTCGATCGTATCGGCCCTCGTGCCAAACCACTTGCCGCGCACGTTAAGGTAATTTTCGTCGGCGTCATAGTACTCAACCGGAAGCCTGAGATCACGCGCCGTCAGGCGGCCGATGGAACCCAAAATCTGGTAAGCCGCAACAATCTGGTCACGTTCGGCTGAAACCAGGGCAACGCGGGCGTTTACAACATCCCCTTCAGCATCGAGAACATCAAGGGTGGTGCGCGAGCCCACAAAATATTCCTGATGTACCCCGTCAAGGGCTAATTCGGCGGCCGAGACCTGCTCCTTGACCGAACTGATGATTTCGCTTGCCGCAGCTAGGTTATTCCACGAGGTTGAAACACTTTCGCGCACCGTGCGGCTGGTCTGGATGACTTCCAGGCGGCGCTGGCTGGCAACCTGCTTGGCTTGCCGCACTGATGAATAGACCCGGCCCGCTTCATAAAGTGGAATGGTGAGCACGACTTCAACTGTTGCACGCTCGGACCAACTCTCAGTCGGTGAGGGATTATCATTGAGGGTGGCGGAGGCCAGCAAATCCACCACAGGCAAGAGGTCACCCTTCACTACCTCCGTGTCGTAGTTCGAGGCCTCTTCAACATAGGCCGCAGCCAGGATGTTGGGGTTTACCTCTTCCGCCGTCGCTTGTGCTTCGTCGAGAGTTTTCGGAAGCTTTGCAAGCTTTGGATACTTCAGGTTTCCAGGCTTATGCCCAACCACATTGATGTAATTGGAAACGCTTGCGGCAAGGATCGATTTGGCAGACGCTACGTTCGATTGCGCCCCGCTGACGCGTGCCCGGGCCTGCGACACATCGGTTCGCGTAATTTCACCGACTTTGAGC
>JBAVOA010000178.1:0-4177 GCA_049691635.1 Aestuariivirga sp.
GTATTCAACCCCGGACCTGAGCCACGCTTGCTGATAGGAAGAGTTTCAATGGCAGTGTCAAACACCGACTGCATGTTGAACGAACAGAGTTGGTAAACGGCTCGCCCGTCAGCCCCAGGCAGTGCCTCGTAGCGTCTTTCTGGCAGACTCTTCCAAAGCTACTTCATCAAGTGGCGCCCCTCGCCGACAGGCGGAGATCTCTAGAGATTTAACAGCAAATACAATTGCTTCATTGACGGGGACTGGGAGGTCAATCGCGCGTGCGCGATCAACCAGCGCGCCATTGAGTGCATCGATCTCGGTTCGCCGCCCGCTCTCAATGTGTTGAAGCATGGATGGGCGATTGTAACGCTCCCAGCAGTGATCCCAGATCTGTTTGCGTGGATCGTCCTCGGGGAGATCAATGCCAACGACTTCGACGACGGCAAGCACTTCGTCAAGAATCCTGTCCAGGAGACTGGCCGCTGCTCTTGTGCGCGCGATCTCGCCCGGTCTGAGGCCGGTTAGGGCGCTTACAGGGTTGATCGCACAATTGTGAACAAACTTGCTCCAGATATGGCCTTGAATGTTGTTAGTGATTTCAATAGGCAGTCCAGCGGTTCCAAGCAACTCTCCGATCTCGCGTGCTCTCTTCGATATGCTGCCATCTATCTCGCCGATAACCGTTGGCCCCAGATTGGTGTGTCGCGCATGCCCTGGGCCGAGACCGGCACCGCTGTTATAGGTTGAACCGGCCAGCACGCGCTCACGGCCGAGCCGGGCTGCCAGGGTCTCCCAATTGCCAATGCCGTTTTGCAAAGTGAGAGCGCAACCACCTTCGCCAAGGCAGCTTGCCGCCACATCAGCCACCGCGGCAGTCGCACCTGAATCTACCAGTATCAGGGCCAAATCGACTTTTCCAAGCGCGGCTGCAGCATTTGTCGCTGAGAAATGCTTGGTGTTGGTGCCCGACAATCCCTCTAGGACGAGACCGTTCCGGGTTATCGCCTCGACCACATCCGATCGATTGTCAAAGAAAATTACCTCAGCGCCTGAGTGGGCGAAAAACGATCCAAAGATCGCACCCATTGCACCTGACCCGAGGACTGCTACTCGCATGATCGGACTAACTCTTGATTTGAGCAAGAAGCATATTTAGGCTGCAACGCTGTATCAATAGAATTTTCATTACTCGACGGTCCGGCTGTTGCAAGTGGGAACTCGCCAAATGTAATCTCGAGACAGATTTCGTACATCCATGTATCTGGCCCCATGGGCAGTGAGTTCCATCGCTGGCCGGATTGTGACCTCTGGATCCAGGCTTCATAGCGTTGTAGCCTTACCTGACTTGCACTGATTTCGAACCAATCGTCCCCCAATTGGGTCCCCCAGATAACACAGTGAATATAATTGTGTATTAATATCAGCATATTACGGTGTGTTGGCTGCTGATCCGGGATAAGAAGTCCCCTTTATCTCTAACGAAGGGCCTCAGGAAGGTGGTAGAGCAAGCGTCTGGCGGCTGGCCATCCGGCGTCGACGAAGAATTCTAAGATCTCAACCAAGGCTAAACGGCGGGCTTGATCGTCGAAGAGCTCGCGGTGGTCTGCAATCGTTCGTCCAATCATCTTCACAAACTGATCGGCGCCCAAAGATTCGAACTGATACCCGTGTAATTTGCCACCATGCAATAGAGCGTGTGATGCAAGGTCGAAGACCCTAGTTGGATCGCCAGGTGCAAGAAAATCCAGGAGCTGAAGCATGTAGTAGATTGTCTTGGGCGTTCCGACATCACCAACTCGCCGAAACGTCTTCTCGTTGTCTGCGAGATAGCGTTTCCTGTAGTCAATCTTCCCCAATGCCCGCGGCTCCTCACCCTTTCGAACCTCCGGTGCACCAACCGCAAAGAAGAACTGGTCGGACATCTGATCAAGTAGCGCTGCGTCCTTTGAAGCTACGTTGTTGCGGGCGTCGGTTTGGTGGGCACGATCGAGTGCAAGATATTCGTCGAGGCCACGGGCCGAGCAGTCGATGACCTCGAAAGCGAGTTTCTGGCTCCGGGTACGCGTCTCCTGATCCAACGCATTGTCGTTGTCGTATCCGATCACCAGGCCTTCTCTTACCGAAAATGCGCCATGCAGCAACTCGGCCTGGGACGTGGTGCGATCCACCAACCAGCGGTCAATGGTCTCACGTGCAGCCGGCTGGGCGTGGCGCGTCCAGAGGTGGAATACCAACGTTCCGATTCCCTCCTGAAGAATGTCTCGCCCTTCGCTCTTCGCAATGTTGCCACGCTGCAATATGGTCTGCGTTAGAGCGCCGATGCGGGCGGGCTCATCGTTGGATGCGCGTATGAGAAAGTTGACGAGCTGGAACAAGACGCGCGCGTTTGTCTCGTTGTTGGCAAAACCCTCCGCCAGTTCCCAAAGGAGCGCCTTGTCGGCGTTCCAGAGATAGCCGATTCTCATCGTTATCTCATCGCGAACTTCAGGAGCCTCGTCGGCAGCCGATTCACGAATCTCGTCTATGAAGCGTGCTGCAGTTTCCGGCGCACTGCGAACGATATTCATAATTGCTCCGGCGGTACTTTTCCGTGCCAGCTTCAGCCCGTCTTCATCCGGCGTCGAGAGGCTAGCTAAGGCCCCATTTACCGACTTGAGCAGATCCTCAATCTCAGTTCGCTGGGGGACCGTCAGCTTACTAACCACTTGCCAATCCATCGTCATCCGCTCAATCGTCCCTGCAACCTTCTCCCAGGCGTGGGCGGCCACCTGCGGATGCGCCGCACTGCCTCCACTGATCAGCCGATCGCGCAACGTCTGGACTGCGGACAACGTCGCCTCGGTATCGGGAGCCTCCTTCGAGATGCTGTTCTCGCATGTTGTGACGGCGGTGAGGATTGAGGCGTTGGGTTCTACCGCGACGTCGACTCCTTTGGCGCTCAGCCAGCCATGTTCCTCTCGCTCGATGAACCCTGGATCGTAGAAGCGATGAGCTTCGTCATTGGTGACGACCTTGCCGGTGGCAATGGCTTCGTCGACTATGTCCTTTGCAACCAGTGTTTCGAGCGCGTCCCTACCGATGGCGCCAAAAACCTTCCGTCTGAAAAACAGCGCAGCATTCGCGGGCTTATTTGACGACGGGAACGTTGTGGCCAATACCCTCTCTTCCACTTCCTCCCTTTCGGCCGATGAGCGCTGGCCGTATAGTGAGGCCAAGAGGTCGATGGCTGGTTTCATCGTATCAATCGAGCGCAGGAGCTCGGCCTGTGCGGCCCATGGCCAGAGCTTTGCCGCTAGCGTGCCTCCGCGCACATTCGCAACCATCAACAGCCTATTCCAGAGCCAGCCGTGTTCGTTCTCGCCGATCAGCTGATCCGCAATTGCGATGGCGTCGGCATCAGAAGCCTTTTTCAGCATCTCGACAAAACCGTCGATAACTTGCACCGCATCGTCGGAGTGTTGGGCTCGGTGCTCTGCCGCCCAGATGTAGCTATAGTCTTGGGTGATGCGCCCGACCTGATTGCCGATTGCCATTGTCAACGTTTCGATTGGCTCAGTAAGTTTGTGCTCGTTTCGAATGTACCCGCGAGATACCTTGATGGCCACCTCAGCCGCTGCCAAAGGATGCTTTTTGGCAAAGGCAGGGAGCGCTTCCTTCAGCGCCCATTGCGACATCTTAAAGTCCTGACGGCGATTGCTGGTGAAGCCCAGGATCTTGCTGTTGCCGAGACTAGTGGGACCATCTTCCTCAATCTTATGGGTAAACACGCGATCGTAAATCTGGACAACAAGTTCGGCATCGTGGGCAGCAATTTCAACCACTTCGCGCGCGAGCCAATGCATGTCGTTCGCTGCATGCGCTTTCATGCGGCCGGGCTCGAGTAGCCGCTCCATCAAGCGCTGCGATGCAGCGGGATCGGTGCCGAATGTCTTTGCGACGAACCCGATGGCGAGCGACATCAACATCTCGCCACCTTCAGCAAAGGCATAGTCCATGACTGACCTAGCGGCGACGCCTATTTGTCGCCGCAGATTCGGATCGGTGACCCGGTCGATTAGGTTGTGGATCAATGTCCGCAACGGCCACGCGATCTCGGTGACAAATGGCGCTGCGGCCTCGGCGATGGAGCACCAAGGCGCCGGCGGCACGCTCGCTTCGTCTTCCAATCTAACGGAAAGTGACCCTACAATATGCC
>JBAVOA010000179.1:0-7777 GCA_049691635.1 Aestuariivirga sp.
GCCCCATTCAGGGCTAGGGCGGGGGCCAACCACCTGAGATTCGCGCTTGCGAGAGTCTGGTATCGCCCCCGGTTCAGATTTTCGTTGTTCGGTGCGGTTTTGGGATGTTGGTTCTTTAGCCTGAGCGAGGGGTTGTACGAAAGTACGACCCCTCGTGATTCTGGGCTAGTCTGGTGCAGCTGAGTCTTTCGTTTTCGGATGCGCCGTGCCAGAACTCTTCCACCCATGACATCTTCCAAAGATGAATTCACCCCGAAGCTGATCTCCTCGTTGCGCGAGGGTTATAATCTGCGCGCTTTTCGCCGCGACGCCGTAGCCGGCCTGACCGTGGCCATCGTTGCCCTTCCCCTGTCCATGGCCATTGCCATTGCCTCCCACGCCAGTCCGGAGAAGGGCCTCTACACGGCCATCGTCGGCGGCTTCATTATTTCAGCCCTCGGCGGCAGCAGATTTCAGGTTGGCGGACCAGCCGGGGCCTTTATTGTCTTGCTCGCCTCCATCATTGACCGTCATGGTTTCGACGGCCTGCTGCTGGTGACGCTCATGGCCGGAGTGATTCTTTTGGGGGTGGGCCTGCTCCGCCTTGGCACCTATATCAAATATGTCCCCCATCCCGTCACCGTGGGGTTCACAGCGGGCATTGCCGTGATCATCTTTGCCAGCCAGATCAAGGAACTGCTGGGGCTGAAACTGCCAGGGGCCGAGCCTGCCGAACTTGTTCCAAAGCTTCACACCCTGTGGCAGGCCCTGCCGGGCTTGAATGGCAGTTCCGCCGCCATCGCCCTCCTGAGTGTCGGGATCATTCTTGCGCTGCGGAAGCTCCGTCCCCATTGGCCGGGCTTTCTGATCGCCGTGGTGATTGCGGGGGTTCTCGCCTTCGCCTTGAAGCTCGATGTGGAAACCATCACCACGCGCTTTGGCGGCATTCCACGCACCCTGCCGTTCCCTTCCTTGCCGACAGTGACATTCGCGAAAATGCTCGCGCTGTTGCCCGATGCGCTGGCCGTAGCCCTTCTGGGTGGCATCGAATCGCTCCTTTCGGCGGTGGTGGCCGATTCGATGTCCGGCCGCCGGCACCGGTCCAACATGGAGCTGGTGGCACAGGGCCTTGCCAATATTGCCGCAAGCCTGTTCGGCGGCATCACCGCCACCGGCACGATCGCGCGCACCGCAACCAACGTGCGCGCCGGCGCCCATGGCCCCGTTGCCGGCATGCTGCATGCAGGCTTCATCCTGCTCTTCATGCTCGTGGCCGCACCCTTGGCTGGCTATATTCCACTCAGCGCCCTTGCCGCCATTTTGGTCATTGTGGCCTGGAACATGGCAGAACGCGCCGAATTCAAGCTCCTGCTGTTCAATTCCAAAGCCGATGCTGTAGTTTTGCTTGCAACTTTTCTGCTGGTGATCTTTGTCGACCTGCCAACCGGGATCGTCGTGGGTGTGGTTCTGGGCTGCCTGATGTTCATGCATCGCATGGCCGAGGCCATTGCCGTTGAAACCCACCACCACGTCGGGGAAGAGGGCCAAACGGAGTACAAGACTGACCCCGGTATTATCATTCACCGCATTTCCGGCGCCTTCTTCTTTGGTGCGGCCAGCGCCGTATCGGCAACGCTTGAGCGTATCAATGAAGTGCCCAAGGCCTTCATTCTGGATTTTGCCCAGGTATCCTTTGTTGATTCGTCTGCTGCGCACGCCCTTCACGGGTTCCTGAGGAAAATGGCCAAGCTGGGCGCACCGGTCTATGTGACCGGGGCATCGCTCCATGTCCGCCGCGAACTCGTCCGCAACGGTATCAAGAAACCCGATGTGCGCTATGGCCATTCGGTTGAAAGTTGCCTCGCAGCTATCCGGCAGGGCCTTGATTTTGACTCAAGCGATGAATAACCAAATCGGAAATTAGGGAGTTTTGGAATGACGAAGTCTCGATTCTTGACCGCAATGCTCTGTGCCGGCGCGTTTCTTCTTCCAGTCGGAAATCAGGCCATGGCTGAAACCTGTGGAAATAATGGCAGTGGCTTCGCCGGCTTCATCAAGGCCTTTCACAAGGAGGCCGCCGCCCAGGGCATTGGCCGGGAGGCGCTCCAGGTTCTTGATGCGACAACCTACGATACCGGCATCATCAAGAAAGATCGGGCGCAGAACGTCTTCTCCCAGAGCTTTCTTGAATTTCAGGCGCGCATGATCACCGATTACCGCATCAAGCACGGCGCTGAACTGATCCAGAAACACAAAGCCACCTTTGCGCGCGTCGAGAAGCAGTTTGGTGTTCCTGCCCCCGTCATTGTTGCTTTCTGGGCACTGGAAACGGATTTCGGCGCCAATACCGGAGACCTCCCGACCATCCAGTCCTTGGCCACCCTGGCCTGGGATTGCCGCCGGCCCGAAAAATTCCGCCCCCAACTGATGGCTGCCCTCGAACTGATCCAGCGCGGCGATCTGCGGCCTGATGAAATGCGTGGTGCCTGGGCTGGTGAAATCGGCCAGACCCAGTTCCTCCCTTACGACTACAATGAAAGTGCCGTTGACTTTGATGGCGATGGTAGGCGTGATCTCCGCACCAGCATCCCCGACGTCCTGGCCTCTTCGGCCAATCTCTTGCGCAAGCATGGCTGGCAGCCCGGTCAACCCTGGATGCAGGAGGTGCGTGTGCCCGATGATATGCCGTGGGAAGAAGCTGACATCGCAATTCAGCACCCGAGGTCACAATGGGCCAAATGGGGCGTGAAGTTGCAAGGTGGAAAATCCATCAAGGCGGATTCTTTCCCGGCTTCGCTTCTTCTTCCCATGGGAAAGGATGGTCCGGCTTTTCTCGTCTATGAAAATTTCACCACGGCCTATCTCAAGTGGAATGAATCGCTGGTCTATTCCACCACCGCGTCCTATCTCGCAACCCGCATTTCGGGTGCGCCAAAGGTCAGCGCCGGAAATTCCGAGGTGACGCCGCTCACCTATCAGCAGGTCGTGGCACTCCAGAAGAAACTCGCGGCCAAGGGCTATGATGTTGGCAAGTTCGATGGGAAGATTGGTGCCGGAACGCGCAAAGCTGTAAAGGAAATGCAGGTCCAGCTTGGCTTGCCTGCTGATTCCTATCCGACAGTGGAACTCCTGTCGCGGCTCTAGCGAATTCGGTTATTCGTGGCGCAGCGCTTCGATGGGATCGAGGCGCGCGGCCCGCCGTGCCGGGAAATAGCCAAAGACCACGCCGATCAGTCCTGAAAACAAAAAGGCCAGGATGATGATGCTTGGGTTGGTTGTAAACGGAATGCCCATCGCATAGGCGGCCCACCCCGCAAGGCTGAGCCCTAGGACAATTCCGATGATGCCGCCGAAGACCGCAAGGACGATGGCTTCCACGAGAAATTGGGTGAGCACCTGTTTTTCCAGGGCGCCGATGGCCAGGCGGATGCCGATCTCGCGAGTGCGCTCCGTCACCGAAACAAGCATGATGTTCATGATGCCGATACCGCCCACGAGCAGGCTGACGGCCGCAACGGCGCTCAGCAGCCCCGTCATCAAGACGGTGGTTGAGCTCAGTGTACTGACGATCTGCGACATGTCTCGCACCGAAAAATCATCTTCCTCATTCGGCCCGACGCGACGCTGTTCCCGCAAGATATCTTCCGTCGCCGTTTTCACGGCACCGACCCCATCGGCGGAGGCCACAGAGATGTAAATTGTTGCGATGCGCTGATTCCCCGCAATCCGGCGTTGAAAGGCGCGCAGCGGCATGAACACAATATTGTCCTGGTCCGTGCCGAAGGCCGATTGCCCCTTGCCTTCGACAGTTCCGATGACTTCGCAGGAGACATTGCCTAGTCTTACCCTCTGGCCAAGGGGTTCGGCCGGGCCGAAGAGGACCGATTTGACCGTCTGGCCGATCACGCAGACAGTACTGGCGGAACGGATTTCACCAGCGGAAAAGGGCCTGCCGGATTCAAAGATCCAGTCCTGGGCCACAAAGAACTCAGAATCCGTGCCGGTGACGATTGCATCGGTGTTTTCCGCCCCATAGACGATTCTGACCGACTTGGTTGACGAAGGTGCGAGTGCCCGGACCCCTGCCAGATTGTCACGGAGCGTCGCAACGTTGCGCTCCGTGAAGCTGCGGAGTTCACCGCCGCCGCCCGGTCCAAACGTGTCGCGCTCCGGTCGTGCAATCAGCATGTTGCTGCCAAGTTTGGACAGGTCGGCGGTCACCTTTTCAGTGGTCCCATTGCCGATAGTGACCATGGCAATGACCGCACCAACGCCGATGACAATGCCCAGCAGCGTAAGCACGGAGCGCAGCGCATTGCGGCGCACCGACTGATTGGCAAGTTTGATGGCTTCCCACAGCATCAGGCAGCCTTGCGCAGCGAGTCGGATTCAATCTTGCCGTCAATAAAGCGCAGCGTGCGTTTGGCAAAAGCCGCCATGTCGGCTTCATGGGTCACCATGGCAATGGTAAGTTCGCGCGTGTCGTTGAGCCCTGTGAGCAGTTCCATGATTTCGTGGCTTCGGGCCGTGTCCAGATTTCCCGTGGGTTCGTCGGCAAGCAGCACGAGCGGATTGGTGACAATCGCGCGCGCGATGGCAACCCGTTGCTGTTGGCCGCCGGAAAGTTCAGCAGGAGTATGGTTTTCCCGGCCCTGCAGACCGACAAGATGCAAAGCATCAATGGCCCGCTCGCGCCGCTCCCGCTTTGGGGTGCCGCGATAGATCAGGGGAAGTTCCACATTCTCGATTGCGGTGGTGCGGCTCAGCAAATTGTAACCCTGAAACACGAAGCCGAGGAAATTTCGCCGCAGCAGGGCGCGGCCGTCGCGGGTAAGTGTTGTCACATCGACATCATTGAACAGGAACCGCCCCTTCGTGGGGGAATCAAGACATCCCAGGATGTTCATTGCCGTGGATTTTCCCGACCCGGAAGGTCCCATGATGGCGACAAATTCCCCGGCGTTGATGGAAAGGTCAACGTCGTCAAGCGCCCGTACCATGCCGCCGCCTTCGCCGTAGGTCTTGCTCACGTGTTCCAGGGCAAGTAGCGCAGCCATGGCTATTTTCCCGCTTGCTTGACGGCAGTAATGAGCAGGTCATCAGGGGCAATATCGCCTTTGACAACTTCCGTCATCTTGCCATCCGTAGCTCCTGTCGTAATACTCAAGGCTTCCGGAACATTGTCCTTGAGCTTCCACACGGTGCGTTCGCCCGTCTCAGTTTCTGTCCGGACAGGCTTTTCGTTGCGCGGCATGCGCGGCAGGAAAAGCCTTGAAAGGCTGAAGCTCTGCTGCTTTGCCGAAACCGGCGGCGAATAGCGCAGGGCCGCATTGGGAACGAGCACCGCATTGGAAATTTCCTGCACGGTAATTTGCGCCGTTGCAGTCATCCCCGGCCTCAGGGCAAGATCGGAGTTGTCAACAGTGAGGACGGCCTTGTAGGTGACAACGCCATCAGTGGTCTTCGGAAAAAATTCAACAGTCTCGATGCGGGCTGGGAAATTGCGGCCCGCGAAGGCATCAACGGTGAAGTTTGCCGCCTGCCCCACTTTCACGGTACCGATATCGGCCTCGTCAATATTGGCCTCAAGCTGCATGCGTTTCAGGTCTTCCGCCAAGGTAAACAGGACAGGGGCTTGAAGCGAGGACGCTACAGTCTGGCCCGGTTCCACTGCGCGCTTCAGGACAATGCCGTCAACGGGGGAAAGAATGCGCGATTTGTCGATATCGATTTGCTTCAGGCCCAGACTGGCAACGGCAACCTGAATGTCGGCTTGGGCCGAAACAACAGCGGCGGCGGCCCGCAGTTGGGAAGCCTGCGCTGCTTCCAGCTCCTGTGTAATGGCCAGCCCCTTTTCCTGCAGGGTTTTCTGGCGTGCAAGGGCCAGTTCGCTGGCATGCAGGGTTGCCTGTGTATCGGCGAGCTTTGCTTTGGCACTTTCAACGCTGGCTTGCAGGCTTTTCAATTGCGCATTGAATCGCTCTGAATCCAGCTCCGCCAGGACATCGCCCTTCTTGATCAAGCTGTTGTTGTTCACGTTCACGATGCGCACGACGCCTGACATCTCGCTCGAAACATCAATTTGTGTCGTAGGCTGAATGGTGCCCGTGGCAGTAACGGACACGGTGAGATCTGCGCGTTTGGCAGCAGTTGTTTCATAGGTCACGGCATTTGCCGCAGTTTGCGGGTTCTGGTACCAAAGATAACTGCCAGCAATGGCTGCAAGCAGGACCCCCAGCCAAATCGCGCGCTTTGCCCAACGCTTCGCATGCGCTTGAGCTCCCAGACCCAAAATCTTCTCAATTTCCTGTTTGTCCGGCAAATTTTGAATGTTCATGAAATACGCCTTGAAGCCTTTCCCTATATAGGGAATGGACGCCCGGAATCCAAATTTCCGGCGTCAGGCAGTCTGTTTTCGAAGGCCAAACCAGCCTTTGCCATAAAGATTGCGGAGGATTACAAATCCGCAAGGGATCAGGCCGACCAGAAGCACAATGATGGCAGGCCGGAGACCGAACGAGATCATCAAGTTGGCCTTGGCAATCCGCCAGGGGTCAACCCCTGTGGCCAATGCATACCAGGCGAACTCAATGATTGCCGTAAGCAGGCCAGCAAGTCCGGCGCTGGTAGTTAACACGAGGGGCGTAAGCGCAATCCGCCGGCTTATGAATACGCGGTAGACCATGAGGAGAATGAACAGGCCAGCCATCAGCGTGGCCGGGCTCACGTCAATTTTTGATTGAATGAAATAATGAAACAGTCCCAATAGCGCGATTGCGTAAACTGACCGGTGCAGCATTTTCCACCTCTTGCCAAGGCGGCGGACGGCGGAATCAAATGATGTGGCTGCCAGCAGGCTGAGACCAATGAGTGCCACAAAGCCAATGGTGAGATAGAACCGTAGGACGATCTCGGAGGCGACAAAGGCTAGGTCAAATTTTGAATTCACGATGTAAAGAATGAAATGGGCTATCGCATAGGCAAAGGCGGCAATGCCGAGCATTCGTCGGATCAGCGCAATTTTCGGCCAGTTCAGCACCCTTTGCAAAGGTGTCAGCGCCAGCGTGATAACCAGGAAGCGGATGGTCCAGTCGCCCATCAAGCGCAGTGCCGCCTTCACCGGCAGCGGCCCGAGCTGGTGGGTAATGAACCAATAGCAAACGACTAGGGCAGGCAGCATTGCCAAGGCCAGCGTTGCGGATTTGAGGAGTGAAAACTTTCCCTGCCTGTCGGTAAGCGGTGTCATGGGGACTCTCTACCAGCCCTGTCGTGAGCTGTCTTTACACGCGCTTTCAACTTTTGGGGAAAGCAGGTGAAGGTGGACGCGGCGGTATCTGGGGCCGGATATTCGAAACTTTGGCTGGAATCATAGATATTGACAAAATACCAACCAGTCGGTATTTAAATCAACTATGCAAACCCAACACCCCACCAAAACAAAGATCCTGGACTCGGCCCTGCATGTCATCCGCCGACAGGGCTATTCGGCTACAACCGTTGATGATATTTGCGCCTCATCCGGCATCACCAAGGGTGGCTTTTTCCATCATTTCAAGGGCAAGGAAGATTTGGCCATTGCCGCCGCCGGGCATTTCGGCGCCATGGCCGATGGCCTGTTCGCCCAGGCACCCTATCAGAGCATCAAGGACCCCCTGTTTCGCCTGCTTGGCTATGTGGATTTCCGTATCGCCATTCTCAAGGGCAGCTTGCCGCAATACACTTGCCTGCTGGGCACCATGGTGCAGGAAGTTTATGAAACCCACCCCGCCATTCGTAAGGCGTGCGACCAATGCATCAC
>JBAVOA010000180.1:0-3001 GCA_049691635.1 Aestuariivirga sp.
CCAAGCCGCATAGCCAGAAGAGCCCGGAGCACCCTGCCCCCATCCATGGGAAAGGCGGGTATCAAGTTGAAGATGACGAGTGAGACATTGATCAGGGCAAGACGCTGCACAAGGCCGATCTTTTCGACGTCGATGGTCTGCAGGTCTGAGGTGGAAACGCCGCCTGCCACAATAAGCAGACCGGCAATCACCACGTTCACCATTGGCCCTGCGATGGCAATCAGGAGTTCCTGCCGCGGATCTTCTGGAATGCGTTCCATGTTTGCGACGCCGCCAATTGGAAGCAGCGTGACCTCCGGCGTCTTCACGCCAAATTTCCGAGCCATCAGAATATGTCCAAATTCATGGGCGACGACACAGGCAAATACCAGCAGAATGAAGATGATCGACGATTTTGCAACCTCAAGACCGCCACTCCGGTAGTCTGAGACGGCGATCCACAGCAAAAACAGAAAAAATGTTATGTGGATGCGGATTGCGGTTCCGGCGATCCGTCCGATGGTAAGTGACCACTGCATCTGCCGACCCTCTTCGTTTGACCTGCGCCTGAGCCTAACACCTTATGGCAAGTCCAGCGACAGCAGGTTGATTGGCATCAAGCCCACCTTGCGGGTTCCGCTCGAGGGCTGCAACATGGAATTCTGGGAGCTTAGGGTAGTAATATGTTGAACCGCGTCAAGGTGTTGCTGGTGCTGGTCTCCGCCGCTGGGCTGGGGGCTGGCTTCCTGGCGCCCTACGCCGGCATGGCTGAGTGGCAAGCCACCCCATGGGGACTTGCCGCATTGATCGTTCTCTTGTTCCTCGTCAAGGAAATCATCGTTTCGCTCCGGCGGGGTGAGTTCGGCCTTGACGTTGTCGCAGCTCTATCGATGTCGGCTGCACTTTATTTCGGCGAAACCCTGGCCGCGGCAGTTGTCGCGCTGATGTATTCCGGCGGCCAGCTTCTCGAAGACTTTGCCGAGGCGCGGGCCCGCTCGGAAATGAACAATCTGCTTGGCCGCGCACCCAAGCGGGCACTCCGCTACCTCGACGGCCACCTTGCCGAAGTGGATATTGAACAGCTTGCACCGGGAGACCGCATCCTGGTGCGGCAGGGCGAGATCGTGCCGGTCGACGGCAAGGTGGCAAGCGGCAAAGCCCTTCTCGATCAGTCCATCGTCACCGGGGAATCCGTTCCGGTCTATCGCAAGGCTGGAGACGACGTGCTGAGCGGCTCATCCAGCCTCGATATGGCTTTTGACATGACGGCCATTCGGACCGCGTCCGAGAGCACCTATTCGGGAATCGTCCGCCTGGTCCAGGCGGCCCAGCAGGCAAAGGCCCCCATGGTGCGGCTTGCTGACCGTTTTGCCATGTGGTTTCTGGCCGTGACCGTTCTTCTGGCCGGCGGCACATGGATCGTCACGGGCGAACATCTGCGCATGCTTGCGGTGCTCGTCTCGGCAACCCCCTGTCCGCTCATCCTGGCGGTACCGGTTGCGATCATTTCCGGCATCAGCAAAGCCGCCAGACGGGGTGTTCTGGTCAAGGGAGGGCCTGTCCTCGAAACCCTCGCGCGCGCTTCCGTATTGGTGATTGACAAGACCGGCACACTCACCGAGGGCCGCGCCAAACTTGTCGATATCCATGTGACGGGCAGGCGCAGCCAGGATGAGATCCTCCGCCTTGCCGCCTCCCTTGATCAGGCTTCCGGACATGTGATCGCGGCGTCCGTCGTCGAGGCCGCCCAGGCCCGTGGCCTTAGCCTCAGCATGCCGGATCATGCGAAGGAAACTGCCGGTGCCGGCATTGAAGGACGCGTCGAAGGCAGGCGGGTTATTGTCGGTGGCAGCGAATTCGTGCGGCGCAAGCTCAAGCTCCGGTCCGCCCAAAAACCAATTGCATCTCCCGGCGCGGTGATCGTGACCGTGGCAATTGACGGCCATCTTGCCGGCCATCTCATTCTGGCAGATGCGCTGCGCCACGACGCGCGACGGGCCCTGGCCCGCCTGCGCCAGGCGGGTTTCGCCCGCATCGTGCTGGCATCAGGAGACCAGCGCGCCGTAGTTGAAGCAATTGCATCCCAGCTTGATCTTGACGACGTCCGGTCCGAACTGCTGCCCAATGAAAAGGTGGGCGTGGCGATAGCCGAACGGGCAAATGGTGTCGTCCTGATGGCGGGTGACGGCGTGAACGACGCGCCAGCCCTTGCCGCGGCAGACGTCGGCATTTCCATGGGCGTACGCGGGTCGCCGGCGTCGGCTGAATCGGCAGATGCCGTCTTGCTCGTGGACAATCTCGAACGGATTGCCGAGGCCGTGGAAATCGCCAGGCGGTCCCGGCACATTGCGCTGCAA
Source organism: Aestuariivirga sp. (assembly GCA_049691635.1). Lineage (GTDB taxonomy): Bacteria > Pseudomonadota > Alphaproteobacteria > Rhizobiales > Aestuariivirgaceae > Aestuariivirga. The sequence continues at coordinate 2,337 of JBAVOA010000180.1, forward strand.
AGCGTCTATGTTGGCCTGGCGCTCTCGCTCGGGGCGATGGTGGCAGCTGCGTTTGGCTACCTGGAGGTCGTCGAAGGTGCTTTGTTTCAGGAAGTGATTGACGTGGCGGTCATCCTCAACGCGCTTAGGGCCCTTCGCTAGCGATGGCCAGCCCGAACTGACAGCTCCAATTGCCTACTGGCCTTTGACTCCAGTCAATGCACTACCGGGCAGGCAGGCTAGCCTCTCTGCATGCTAGATCCGCAATTCCTGCAGGGCGATACATGGGGCTTCCCCGGAGCCGCCGTGGAGCATATCGAAACCCATGCGGCCCATGTCTTTCTGTGCGGCGACCTGGCCTTCAAGATCAAGAAGCATGTAAAATTCCCTTACCTCGATTTCTCGACGCTTGAACTGCGCCGTGCAATTCTGCAGCGCGAGCTGGAGATCAATCGCTCTTTCGCCCCGGGTATCTATATGGCGGTGGCTGAAAAGCTGGGAGAGCCGGTTCTTGTCATGAAGCGCTTTGCCGCTGAAGCGATGCTGTCCTGGCATGTTGATCATGGCGGCATTGATGATCAACTGTCAGTTGCCCTTGCGGAAACCGTTGCCGAGGCGCACTGGATTGCACCCGCAATGAAAACCGCGGGTGCCGACATCATGGCAGGCCTCGGCGCCCAGCTGTC
>JBAVOA010000181.1:0-1671 GCA_049691635.1 Aestuariivirga sp.
AATTGATCATTGGGGAAAAGGATATGCGACAGAGGCGGCGCACGCTGTATTGCGCTACGGAATCGAACAGTTGGCGCTATCCGAAATTGTATCTTTCACTGCTACCGGCAATCATCGATCGCGCGCCGTGATGCAGCGTATTGGCATGACTCACGACCCTGATGACGACTTTGATCATCCAAATTTGTCGCATGGTCACCCGTTGCGCCGGCATGTGCGCTATCGTTACAGGCCTCGCCAACTTCACTGCTAGTCGGCCTCGACAGCTTCTGGCCCTCAACAGACCTCAGCCTTCGGTCCTGAACGGTCCACTCATGGTGGCGAAGCAGAAATTCACTCGGCGGTGCCTCTCAAGCCACAGCTACCCGCGAGATACCTCAAGCGTGCCTATTTTAGATTATTTTACGAAACCTGGGTACGATTACAGTGGCGGCTTTTCAACCAAATGTACCATCGGCATGGGCCACCAAGCGAACAGATCACGCATCCAAGTTGACGATTGCTTCGCCGCCGCACCCCCGGTAGAGGGAACGTGTTCTCCCAACTGGCCAGGCTTAATGACATTCCCATCCAATCTGCGTGGCATCCTATCAATGGTAGTGGCCATGGGCGTGCTCATTGCCAGTGACAGTTGTATGAAGTTGGCTCTGGCGGAGATGCCGCTGTTTGAACTCGTGTTGATGCGCGGTGTCGCGGGCGTTCTGCTGTGCCTCGTTCTCCTTCTGGCGCTTGGCCACGGCCAGGACCTGGCGCGGATGTTCAATCCATGGCTGCTGGGGCGCGGGCTTTGCGAGGTGAGCGCCAATTTCGGCTTCACCTTTGCCATTTTCCACATGCCGATTGCCGACGTGACGGCGATTGCCCAGACTTGCCCGCTGCTGGTGCTGCTGGGTGCGAAGCTGATCTGGGGCGAGCGGCTTGGGCCATCGCGGTTTGTCTTGATTGGGCTCGGCATTACCGGCGCCCTTCTGGTGGCGCAGCCCGGCACAATCGCAGCCTCGCCCTATGCCGTCCTGGGTTTCCTGACGGCGCTGTCAGCGGCCACCCGCGATCTCATCACGCGCAAGGTGCCAGTAGATATCCCCGCTCCCGTCGTGGCCTTCACGGTTCTTGTCAGTCTCATGGTAGCGGGCGGCGCGGGAATGCTGGCCTTCGAAACGCCTGTCATGCCCGGGTCCCGGCATGTCATGCTCATGCTCCTTGCAGGGGCGCTGATGGCCGGCGGCCATATCTGCATTTTCGTAGCCTACAAGATCGGGCCGGCGCGTTCAGTTGCACCCTTCATGTATTCGCTTACCCTGTGGGCCGTGCTTGCCGGTGCCGTTCTGTTCAACGACATTCCCAACGCAGTTGCCGTCGCTGGAATGGGCCTCATCGTGCTGGCCGGGCTCCTCGTCATCTATGTCGACGGACGGCGGGGGCGCGCCGCCGTCACACAACGTGGTAGCGGGAATATCGACATTATTTAATCTGGCGTCAATTACGCGTTGGAGCTGCTGACCTGACCGGTTTTTTGGACTAGACGATACAGGTATTGAACTCGAGAGGATTGCGTTGGCAACAACTTTCCAATGCCCAATGACTGCTGTTGGCCCGGAGCGGACCTCACGGTCTTCGCGAATTGTTACTGCCATTGGTGATGAAGCAATCGGCTCGTATGCGACAATGAAG
>JBAVOA010000182.1:0-1783 GCA_049691635.1 Aestuariivirga sp.
GAACGACCAGCGCAGCGCCAGCCCGTCGCGGATGCCGGTATCAATGTCTTCAACCGTGGCATAGCCATCGGCCACCAGCCGGAAGGCCTCTTCCAGAAGCGCCCCTTGCATGCGGTTCATGATGAAACCGTCGAGCTCGCGCTTCATCACCAGTGGCGCATGCCCAGCCGAAACCAGAAACCGCCGCGCCCGCTCAACCGTCTCCGGGCTCGTCCATGGCGAAGGCACAATTTCCGCTGCCGGGATCAGATAGGGCGGATTGATCGGATGAACCACAACACAGCGCCCCCTGCCGTTGAGATGTTCCGTGAAGCGCGATGGCAAAAGTGCTGACGTTGAACTCGCCAGTATCGCATCCGCCCGCGCCAACCCGTCCAGCGCCTCGAAAACCTTTATCTTCGTGGCCAGAACCTCCGGCGTGTTTTCCTGAACGTAAGTTGCCTCCGCCAAAGCCTCCACAATGCTCGAAGCAACCGAGATCAGGCTCAACACCGATTTGGGCGTCTTGCCATTCAACAGGTCATGGCGCGAAAGGTCCTCCAGAACCTCGCCGATATAGGCCAGGGCCCCGGCTGTCTGATCCGCCGTCTGGTCCCAAAGCCGCACCCGCGCCCCGGCCCGCGCAAAGCTGATGGCCCAGGCCCGGCCAATGAAGCCGCTGCCGATAATGGCCGTGTCTGTAACGGGAAGGTCGGCAGTCATTTTGCGCTCCGGATGGATGGTTCGCCCACACATTCGCAGCTATACAGACCCCATGGCAACGAAAATTGGCAAAGCTTTCAGCATGGCAGATGACACGGTCTGGACCGAGGTCGCCCCCGGCAACCGCCGCGCCGTTCTCGCCCAGCGCCCGGAACTCATGCTCGTCGCCTTCAGCTTCGACAAAGGCGCTGTCGGCGCACTTCATTCCCATCCGCACGCACAAGTCAGCTACGTGGCGCAAGGCAGCTTCGACGTCACCGTCGATGACATCACCACCCGATTGAGCGCAGGGGCAAGCTTCATCGTCGCCCCAAACCTCGTCCACGGCGTTGTCGCACTGGAGAAAGGCCTGCTGATCGATACCTTCACCCCGCGCCGCGACGATTTTATGTCTTGATCGTCAGTCCGCCTGCGACGCGTGATTCAGTAGCAAACCCACTTCTTCCGATAAACAATGACGCGATGGGTGTGCGACCTGTTCCACTTTTTGACGGGCACCCGGCGGACTCTGCAGTCTTGATAATCATAATAGTCATCGTAGCCATTGTAGCCATTGTAGCCATTGTAATAAGCGGGGTAGCCATAACGATAGCCGGGGTAGCCAAAGAAGGGAAAGAAACCCAGAGTGACGTGGCTGCGGTGGTGGCGACGGTGCGCGTCTGCGGCAGACGTCATGGAAGCAATGCCGGTGCCGATCGTCGCAATGGCAACAAGTGAAATAAAAGCTTTGCGGAACATGATTGTACTCCTCTTGAGTGATGGCTCGAAAGCTTCTGCCCCTTGCAGGCTGTCGCAAGGAACTTCTTCTCTCTACGTTCATTAACGCCGATAGATCACTTCAGTTCCAAAATGCTGCGGGAACCAGGGCGATTTTTAAGGACACCCCTTAGAACCACATATCGGCAACACAGCGGCCATCCCGTGGCAAGTCATCAAAGCGCTCAAGTCCGTCGAAATGATCAATGACGATTGCGGCCACCGCCTCAGGCTCCGCCAGCCGCAGATTGACCGCAATGCGGCGCCGGCCGTCCGTGTCTGGTTCCATTGCGCGCCAGCAGACCACGCAGCCGCAATCCGGACA
>JBAVOA010000183.1:0-3095 GCA_049691635.1 Aestuariivirga sp.
CGTTTGGACTTCCTGATACCTGTTGCCAGAGTGTTTCGTTGACTGAGACGCCAATTTGGTCCCGCAGGGTGGTCAAATAGGTGGCCAGCAGATCTTTGGAGGCGGCTTCCTTGACGGATTGCGCAAGCTCCTTGGCGGCGGCCGATTTGCTGTCGAAGGGTTCGGCCAGCACGGGTTGGGATTGCATGATCTTGGCGGTCTTGCCGTCTCCCTCGAGGCTCCAGGCGAAATCCTTGTCGGGAACGCTGAAAAGGGAAGTGACGGCGGGGATATCAAATTCCGGGCTGGCCTCGTTTCGTTTCAGGCCTTGCGCCGTCTTAATTTCGGCTGTTGCGTCAGAGGCAAGCTTGTCAAGGGTTGCACCCGCTGCCAGGTTCTTGACCAGCGCGGCAGCACGTTCAGACAGGAGGCCTCGGATCTTGCGGGCTATGACATCGCCCTTGACCTGGGCTTTCACCGCGTCGAAGGGTTTGAGGGCGGAAGGAATAACCTCGCGGACCTCATACCAGAAATAGCTGTCCTGTGGCGTAAGGGCATCGTTCTCGACGCCCACATCGCTGGCAAAAGCAGCGTTCAGCACATCCGATTTTCCAGGCAAGGTTACTTCCTTGCCTTCCGGATCCAGACCGGCAGCGCTGACAGCGGGGATTACGACAAAGGGAATGCCTTGCGCCTTGGCAATCTCCTCAAACTTGGTCTGTGCGGCGCGGGCGTCTTCCACTGCGTCGTAGATCGATTGGATATCCTCAAGGGCGCGCTCACCCTGCAGGCGCTTGGTGAGTTCAGCCTTGACCTCTTCCAGGGGAGCCTGTTTTTCCGGTGTGATTTTGGTGGCCTTGAGGAGGGCTGTGACAAGACTGCCGGATACGGGATCGCTCACCTCGTCCAGCTTCAGTTTGAAAGCAGCCTCGGCGACGGTCTTGTCGAGAAATTCTGCCTGTGTCTTGTCGGCAAAGGTAATGTCAGCATCGCTGGCCCCGCGCTCCTTGGCAATGGCCATGAAATCCGTTCCGGCGGCAATGCGGTCCCTGGCTTTCTTTGCCTCATCCACGGAGGGAAATGAGACCTGAAGGATGGTGCGTTTTTCCGGCGTAAAGTAGTCGTGCTTGTATTTTTCATAACCTGCTGCCAACGCTTCAGACGTGATGGTGATCTTGGGTGCCATGTCAGCAGGTTCGACCTTCATCACGGCAATGCTGCGATATTCAGGCGCGGTGTAGGCGGCGGGTGCGGCCTCATACTGTTTTCTCAACTCATCGTCGGTGGGCGCCGCAACATCTGTTTCGCCTGCCTTGATGGTAAAATACCTGGCGTCCCGTTGTTCGTTGCGATAGCGGTATAGCGCTTCAACCAGCGTGCTGGGTGGGGTGAAGCCACGGTCAACCGCGTCGGTAATCGCCGTTCGCGTCCGGTTGCGCGTTTCATTGGCGACAAAAATTTCTTCGTTCATGCCGTTCTGCGCCAGCACATTCACAAACTGCTTGGGATCAAACTTTCCAGTGCTGTCCTTGAACGCTGGATTGGCCTTGGCCTCCTCGGCGATCAGTTCCCTCGAGATGCTAAGTTTGAGATTCGCGGCCTGGGCGTCGAGGGCGGCCGATTGAATCAGGTTATCCAGAATGTTCCGGTCAATACCCATCTTGCGGGCATCTTCAGCGGTCAGATTCTGCCCGGTCTGGCGGGCCAGATTCTGCAACGCCTGACGGTAGGTGGTGGTGTACTGCTGGCTGGAAATTTCCTGGTTTCCAATGGTGGCAAGCGCCGTGGAATGGAACCCGCCGAAAATGTCACGGATGCCCCAAACGCCAAAACTTGCTGCCAACATCAGCAACAGGATTTTTGCCACCCAGGTCTTACCTGCGTTGCGGAACATTTCTAACATCGGGACGTCCTTTCAGGGGGCTGAATGCAGCCAAATCACATATTTTGCATAATAGGTAGGTGAGTTGTCTCTCGCAAGCACGAGATTGCTCTGCTATGAGGCAATGGTTTCAAAGGGTTGGAGTGGTTAAAATGGCAGTATCGGGGCCTCGCCCGCTGGTGGCAGGCAATTGGAAGATGAATGGCACGACCGCCATGCTTAAGGAGCCGCGCCTGCTGGCGGGCATGTTGCGCGATGTCAAACTGAAGTGCGGGGTGCTGATCTGCCCGCCTGCGACGCTGATCCGGCGGGTCAAATCGGTGATGAAGGGGTCGCGTATCAAGGTCGGCGGCCAGGATTGCCATGGGAACGCCTCAGGTGCCCATACAGGTGACATTTCGGCGGAAATGCTCAAGGATGCAGGCTGCACCAGTGTGATTGTGGGCCATTCCGAACGCCGCGCCAATCATGCCGAGACGGACGAGATGGTATCGGCCAAGGCGAAAGCGGCACACCGGGCAGGGCTGATTGCCATTGTCTGCATTGGTGAAACCCTCGACCAGCGCAAGGGCGGCAAGACGCTTGGCGTTGTTTCGGGCCAGTTGAAGGGTTCGCTGCCGGAGGGCGCAACGGCCGCCAATACGGTTGTTGCCTATGAGCCGGTCTGGGCCATTGGCACGGGGCTTACGCCGACGGTTGCCGAGGTTGCCGAGGTTCACACCCATATCCGCGCTGACCTTGCCAAGCTGCTGGGCGATGACGGGGCGGGGGTCCGCATCCTTTACGGCGGCTCGGTGAAGCCTTCGAACGCCACCGAACTGATGGGTGCGGCCAACGTGAACGGCGCGCTGGTGGGAGGCGCCAGCCTCAAGGCCGCCGATTTCATTGGGATCATCAAAGCCTATGCCTGAGTCCGAAATTCCGGTTCTGACAAAACGCCGCCTGCAGGCCCAGGTGATCGGACCGATTTATGCGGAAATGGTTGAACAGGTTGGCGAGGAGAAAGCTTCTGCCATTCTGGATGCCGCCATCCGCAAAGCAGCCATTGCCGAGGGCAGGGAATTTGCCAAGAAGGCACCGGGAGGGGTGACCTCCATGCAGGATTTTATCAAGCTCTATGACTTGTGGACCGCCGATGGCGCCCTCGAAGTGACGGTGCTTGAAGCCACCGACAAGGTTTTCAATTTCGATGTCACGCGTTGCAAATATGCCGAGACCTACCGCGAGATGGGGC
>JBAVOA010000184.1:0-2336 GCA_049691635.1 Aestuariivirga sp.
GGTAGCGACTCTACGCGCCATGGCCGTGGCGCCCGACACCACCACCCTGGTTGAAGTGAAGGCAACCGATGGGCTTTATCCGCTTTACGGACAAGTCATTCTCGAAAATACGGGCAGCCTGCAAGCCGCAACGGCCCTGCAAGATGGCGCTTATGGCGTGGCCGTTGATCCCCTGCTTCTCGGTCGCCTGGGCGTGAAGCTCGAAGACCGGATCAGAGTGGGCATTCTTGATGTTACGATACGGGGCGTGATCGCAAGCGAGCCCGACCGCATTTCCGATGGCTTCATTCTGGGTCCGCGCCTTTTCATGAGCCAGGACGCCTTGCAGGCCACCGGGTTGATCCAGCCCGGCAGTCTCATTACGTATCGCTACCGCGTAAAACTTGAAAAAGATCAAAGCCTCAAGGCGACCCGTGAGCTCATCACCAAGGCAAATGAACAATTTCCCGATGCCGGTTGGCAAACACGATCCCGCGATAAGGCAGCCCAAGGCGCTGAAAACTTTGTCGACCGCTTGTCCTATTTCCTCACCCTTGTGGGCCTCACCTCGCTCATCGTGGGCGGCGCCGGCATAGCCAATGCGGTGGCGGCCTTTATTGATCGCCGTGTCGGAACCATTGCAACCTTGAAATGCCTTGGCGCCCCTGCCGGAGACGTTTTCGCCATATATCTTCTGGAGATCCTTCTCGTGGCGCTGCTCGGCATTGCCATGGGTGTTGCCGCAGGTGCGGTGACTCCGTTGCTCGCCCATAGTTTCCTGCAAAACGTCCTTCCCCTGCCCCTGACATCACAGGTTGAAGCGGTCCCGCTTGCTTTGACAGCCGCTCTGGGCCTGATGGTGACCCTTGCCTTTTCCATCTGGCCGCTCGCCCGGACCCACCAGATTCCGGCCTCCGCCCTGTTCCGCCACCGCATCGTGCAGATCCGGAAATTCCCCCGCTGGCCCTATCTTGCAACCATTGCGGCAGCTCTTGCCGCCATCGCCGCCTTGATCTTCCTGAGTTTCGAGAACCAGCGCGCCACCGCCTATTATCTCGGCGGCTTGCTGGCGAGTTTCGTGATCCTTTTGGGCCTGGCCTATGCCATCGTCTGGCTCGCCGAGAAAATGCCAAAACCCCGGAACGCCATCTGGCGCTATGCCGTAGCCAATCTCTATCGTCCAGGGTCATCTTCCGTATCGGTCATACTGGCGCTAGGCCTTGGCCTCACGCTGTTTGTGACTCTTACCCTGACCGACCGGACCATCAGCAATGAGCTTCGCGCCGGCATTCCCGAACGCGCTCCCGCCTTCTTCTTCCTCGACGTGCGCAATGAACAGCTTCCGGCATTCGTTGCGGCGGTGAAAAAATTTGACGGCGTGCGTCAGGTTGCCAACGCCCCTATGCTGCGCGGGCGCATTGTGCGGATTGGCGATAACCCCGTTGAAAAAGTAAAGGCCGAAGGCGACGGCGGCTGGGCGCTCCGCGGCGACCGCGGCCTCACCTATTCTGAAAGCTTGCCCGAGGGTTCGGTGCTTGCCGAAGGACAGTGGTGGGAGAAAGGCTACAGCGGTCCACCTCTCGTTTCATTCGTTGACGAGATCGCCCACGACGTCGGATTGAAAATCGGCGACAGCGTGACCGTGAATGTCCTTGGCCGTGAGGTCACCGCGAAGGTTGCCAATTTGCGGAAAGTGAACTGGCGCACCATGGGCATCAACTTCGTCATGGTGTTTTCGCCCAACACCCTGAAGTCCGCTCCCCACAGCCACGTCGTGACTGTGGAAATGGAAGGTGGCGACGAGGCAAAGCTATTGAACAGCATGGCCCGCGAATTTCCCTCGGCTACGGCCGTTCGGGTCAAGGAGGCTCTCGCCACGGTGAGCGAGTTGCTGGGTAAAATGCTCGGTGCCATTCGCGGTGCCAATGCGCTCACCCTGCTTACCGGTATCCTGGTGCTCGCAGGCGCCCTTGCCGCCGGGCTCTCAAACCGTATCTATGATGCGGTGGTTCTGAAAACCTATGGTGCCTCCCGGGCCCAGCTCATGGGAGCCTTTATCATCGAGTATGCCGTCCTGGGCCTTGCCGCCGCCATCTTCGGGATCGCCGTGGGTTCGCTTGGATCATGGTTTCTCGCCATCTGGATTTTGGACATGGCATGGAGTTTCTCACCTGCCGTGGCCATCACCACCGCTCTCCTCGCCATGATCGTCACCATCGCGGCCGGGCTTATGGTAACCTGGCGGGCGCTGGCTGCAAAGCCCGCATCCATCCTCAGAAACGAGTAGAATTTCGTACCGCTTCACGCTAGTCAGAAGCCATGGTCGTTCTCAATCGCATCTACACCCGCACCGGCGA
>JBAVOA010000185.1:0-6581 GCA_049691635.1 Aestuariivirga sp.
AAACGGGCCTGCCTGCCAATGTCTATGAGAAGTTTGACTTGGATGAAGCCTCTGGTACCCACATGATCGGCCACACGCGGATGGCCACCGAAAGTGCAGTGACCACGGCTGGTTCGCATCCCTTTGCCACGGGGGCTGACCTCTGCCTCGTGCATAACGGTTCGCTGTCCAACCATAACCGCCTGCGGGAAAACCTGCGCAAGGAAGGCATTGAATTCCAGACCGAGAATGACACGGAAGTGGCAGCCGCCTATATGACCTGGAAGCTGAGGGGCGGAGCGACCTTGAAAGAAGCTTTGGAAGAAGGGCTTCGTGACCTTGATGGCTTCTACACCTTCCTGGTGGGAACCGCTGAAGGCTTTGCCGTGGTGCGCGACCCCATCGCCTGCAAGCATGCGGTGATGGCGGAAACCGATGACTGGGTTGCCATGGCCACGGAATACCGTGCCATTGCGCATTTGCCGGGTGCCGATGATGCCAGAATCTGGGAACCGGAACCCTCGATGATTTACACTTGGGGCGGACACGCATGAACGAGCTTGATGTTAAAACGGTCGGCGTGCGGGGCATCAATTCACAGCTCCACGAACTGCCGAAGAATACCAATGAGAAGCATTGGGTGATCAATAACCCCATGGGGCAGCATTCAATTGCGGTGGGCATCGATGGCCCGCTACAGATAGATATTCGCGGGCATGTCGGGTTTTACTGTGGCGGCATGAACAAGGACGCAGAGCTCACCATCCATGGCCATGCGGGCGTTGGTACGGCGGAAAACATGATGTCCGGCGTGGTCTGGGTGAAGGGAAATTCCTCTGAATCTGCAGGGGCCACGGGCAATGGCGGGCTGTTGGTCATTGATGGCGATGCGTCTTCGCGTTGTGGCATTTCAATGAAGGGCATCGATATCGTGGTTGGCGGTTCGGTTGGCCACATGTCGGCCTTCATGGCGCAGCGGGGCAATCTCGTGGTGTGCGGGGATGCGGGCGATGCGCTGGGCGATTCTATTTATGAAGCCAGGCTTTACGTAAAAGGCAAGGTGGCAAGCCTGGGTGCTGACTGCATTGAAAAGGAAATGCGGGCGGAACACCTGGCTGATCTTGAGCGTCTGCTGAAAGCGGCCAAGCGCAGGGAAAAACCGTCGGAGTTCAAGCGTTATGGCTCGGCGCGCAAGCTTTACAATTTCAGCGTTGATCACGCCGACGCATACTGAGGACTTTCATGGACAAAACACCACGCACTCTTCCCCGCAAGTCCGCAACTTTTGACGACTACACGCTGTCAGAAATACGCCGGGCCGCCAGCACTGGCATTTACGATATCAGGGGTGCGGGTGCCAAGCGTAAGCTGCCGCATTTTGATGACCTGCTGTTTTTGGGTGCTTCAATTTCGCGCTATCCGCTGGAAGGCTACCGGGAAAAATGCGGCACCAATGTTGTGCTTGGCACACGCTTTGCCAAGAAGCCGATTGAACTGAAAATTCCCATCACCATTGCCGGCATGAGCTTCGGTTCGCTCTCGGCGCAGGCCAAGGAAGCCTTGGGCCGCGGGGCCACCATCGCCGGCACCTCCACCACCACGGGCGATGGCGGCATGACGCCGGAAGAGCGCGGCCAGTCCAAAACTCTGGTTTATCAGTACCTGCCCTCACGCTACGGCATGAATCCGGATGACTTGCGGAAAGCCGATGCCATTGAAATCGTCATCGGCCAGGGGGCCAAGCCCGGCGGCGGCGGCATGCTGCTGGGCCAGAAGATATCGGACCGGGTGGCAGCCATGCGCTGCCTGCCCAAGGGCATTGACCAGCGCTCGGCCTGCCGGCATCCGGACTGGACCGGGCCTGATGATCTTGAAATCAAGATCAACGAGCTCCGCGAAATCACCAACTGGGAAAAGCCGATCTACATCAAGATTGGCGGGGCAAGGCCCTATTATGACGTGGCTTTGGCCGTGAAAGCGGGTGCCGATGTCGTGGTACTTGACGGCATGCAGGGCGGCACAGCGGCCACCCAGGAAGTGTTCATTGAACATGTGGGCCAGCCCACGCTTGCCTGCATCCGCCCTGCTGTTCGCGCCCTGCAGGAACTTCGCATGCACCGCAAGGTTCAGCTCATTGTCTCTGGCGGCATCCGCAACGGGGCCGATGTGGCCAAGGCCTTGGCGCTTGGGGTTGACGCCGTGGCCATCGGCACGGCAGCGCTGGTGGCGCTGGGCGACAATGACCCCCATTGGGAATCCGAATATAATGAGCTGGGCACCACGGCGGGTGCCTATGACGACTGGCATGAGGGCCGGGATCCGGCCGGCATTACCACCCAGGACCCGGAGCTCGCCAAGCGGCTCGATCCCGTGAAGGCCGGGCGCAGGCTTTCCAACTATCTCAAGGTGATGACGCTGGAGGCGCAAACCATTGCCCGGGCCAATGGCAAGTCCCATGTGCACAATCTTGAGCCGGAGGATCTTTGCGCCCTCACCGTCGAAGCTGCGGCCATGGCGCAGGTCCCCCTTGCAGGAACAGACTGGATTCCGGGCAAGCGCGGGTATTAGATGGGTTTTTGATGAGGAGGCGATCATAACTCTTTCCGCATTGTTGATTTTTGCCGTCGCAGAGTTTTTCTTTGCGGTGACTCCGGGGCCGAGTTCGGCTGCCCTGGTGACACGGGTGATCCATCGCGGCTGGCGCAGTGTCATGCCTTTTCTTTTCGCCATGTGGCTTGGCGAAATTATCTGGCTCACCTGCGCCGTCGCAGGCCTGAGTTTCATAGCGCAAACTTTCTATTGGGCTTTCAACGCGATCAAGTATCTGGGTGCAGCCTATCTTGTGTATCTGGCTTACCGGATGTGGACAGCCCCGGTTGACGGCCGCGAAGCCGCCATGCCCGCCGCTGAAAAGCCGCTTCGCATGTTTTTTACGGGTCTGGCCATTTCAGTCGGTAATCCCAAGATCATGATTTTCTACATGGCCTTCCTGCCGTCAATCATCGATCTGGCGAAGGTCACGCCCATCGTGTGGATGGAACTCACGCTGACCTTGGCCGTGGCCCTGATGGCCGGCGATTTCCTTTGGGTGCTTCTTGCCGCTCAGACCCGGCGCTGGCTGAAGAGTCCGCGCGCCCTGAAAATCGCCAACCGGACGAGTGCCACAGTCATGACAGGGGCTGCCGCGGCAATTGCAACACAATGAAATCATAAAATAATAACCGGGAGAGAAGATAATGGCTGGGGAACTCGAAGCATTTGCCAAGAAGAACAAGATAAAGTTCTTCCTGTTTAATTTTACCGATCTGTTCGGAACCCAACGGGCCAAGCTGGTGCCGGCGGAAGCGGCAGGCCGCATGCAGAAAGCCGGTGCCGGTTTTGCGGGTTTTGCCACTTGGCTTGACCAGACACCGGCGCATCCGGACGTTATCGTGATGCCTGATCCCGATGCCATTATCCAATTGCCCTGGAGGCCCGATGTGGCCTGGGTTGCCGGCGATCCGTGGATGAGCGGCAAGCCTCTGGAACAGGCGCCGCGCCTGGTTCTCAAGAAGCTCATGGAAAAATCCGCCAAGAAGAACATGAAGATGATGGCTGGTGTCGAGCCTGAATTTTTCCTGATCAATGCGGATGGCACGGCAGTATCAGACGGGAAGGACACGCAGGAGAAGCCCTGTTACGACCAGTCGGCCATCATGCGCCGTCTTGACGTGATTGCCGAGATTTCATCCACCATGGTGCAGATGGGTTGGGGCCCCTATCAGAATGACCATGAAGACGCCAATGGCCAATTTGAAATCAACTGGAATTTTAACGATGCCTTGACCACGGCGGACCAACTCGCCTTCTTCAAATTCATGGTTAAGAGTATTGCCGAGAAACACGGCGTCCGCGCCACCTTCATGCCCAAACCCTTCATCAATCTCACGGGCAGCGGCTGCCATGTGCATATCTCGGTGTGGGACAATGCCCGCAAAAAGAACCTGTTTGACGGCAGCGACGAGATGGGGCTTTCGCCCATGGCCTACAACTTCCTGGGCGGGCTCATGCATCACACGGAGTCGCTGGTGGCTATCACCAATCCCACGGTGAACTCCTACAAGCGCATCAATGCGCCGCGTACGGTCTCGGGGGCCACGTGGTCGCCCAACACGGTGACCTTCGGCGGCAACAACCGCACGCACATGGTGCGCATTCCCGATGCGGGGCGCACCGAGTTCCGCCTGCCCGACAACGCCGCCAATCCCTATCTTATGCTGGCCGGCATCATGGCGGCTGGCATGCACGGCATTGACGACAAGATGGATCCCGGCAAGCGGCTCGACATTGACATGTATACGCAGGGCCATACGGTGAAGAACGCCAAGAAACTGCCGCTCAACCTGCTAGATGCGCTGCGCAACTTCGAGAAGGACAGCTATTTGCAAAATGCTTTGGGCGAGGAAGTTTCGGCGGGCTTCCTCAAGTTGAAGCATGCGGAATGGAACCAGTATTGCCGTCACCTGACCCAATGGGAGCGGGACACGACGCTGGATTGTTAATGAAATACTCCGTCTTCTCACTCCTCAAGAACACATTTTCCGGCCACAAACACTGGACTCCGGCTTGGCGGGATCCTGCGCCGAAGAAGGACTACGACGTCATCATCATCGGGGGGGGCGGGCACGGGCTTGCGACGGCCTACTACCTGGCGAAGGTGCATGGCATCAGCAATGTTGCGGTGCTGGAAAAGAGCTGGCTGGGATCGGGGAATATCGGACGCAATACCACGATCATCCGTTCCAACTACATGCTGCCGGGAAACAATCCGTTCTACGAATGGTCGATGAAGCTGTGGGAAGGGCTGGAGCAGGATTTCAACTTCAATGCCATGGTGTCCCAGCGCGGCGTGTTGAACCTCTGCCATAGCGACCCGCAGCGGGATGCTTTTGCACGGCGCGGCAATGCCATGCGCATTGATGGGGTTGACGCGGAGCTGCTGGATACGGAAGCGGTACGCGACATGTATCCCTTTCTCGATTTCAATAATGCACGCTTTCCGATCAAGGGCGGCATTCTGCAGCGGCGCGGCGGCACGGTGCGTCACGATGCGGTGGCCTGGGGCTATGCGCGCGGGGCCGATTCGCGCGGCGTCGACATCATCCAGAACTGCGAAGTGACGGGGATCAAAACGGTTAAGGGCAAGGTCGCAGGTGTTGAAACCAACCGAGGTTACATCGGTTGCAAGAAGCTGGGCCTTGCTGCGGCGGGAAACTCGTCGGAAGTAGCGGCCATGGCCGGGTTGAAACTGCCCATTGAAAGCCACGTGTTGCAGGCGTTCGTGTCAGAGGGGCTGAAGCCTTACATTGACGGTGTTGTGACTTTCGGCGCAGGGCATTTCTATGTTTCGCAATCGGACAAGGGCGGGCTGGTGTTCGGCGGCGACATCGACGGCTACAATTCCTATGCCCGGCGCGGCAACCTGCCGATGGTGGAGCATGTGATCGAGGCGGGCGTGGCGATGATTCCGGGCCTCGCCCGGGTGCGGGTGCTGCGCTCGTGGGGCGGCATCATGGACATGTCGATGGATGGCTCGCCGATCATCGACAAGACATCGATTGACGGGCTCTATCTCAACGCGGGCTGGTGCTATGGCGGTTTCAAGGCCACACCGGCTTCCGGCTGGTGTTTTGCCCATACGATTGCCAACAATGAACCGCACAGATTGAACGCGGCCTACCGCCTGGACCGGTTCCGCCGGGGTTACATGATCGATGAAAAGGGGCAGGGCGCCACGCCCAATTTGCATTGAAATGAAACAGCCATGCTGATCAAATGCCCCCATTGCGGAACACGGCCGGTGGAAGAATTCACCTTCAACGGCGATGCTTCCATTGAAAGGCCCACATCCAACGATCCCAAGACGATGGAGCAGTGGTTCAACTATGTTTACCTGCGCGACAATCCCAAGGGCCGCTTTGATGAATATGCTCATCATGCAGGCGGCTGCCGGGCCTGGCTGGTGGTAACGCGCGATACGCAGACCCATGAGGTGTTCAATGTCGTCACGGCGCGGGATTACGCCAAGAAGCGGGCCAAGGCATGACGGGGTTTCGCTTATCCAAAGGCGGGCTGATTGACCGTGCAGCGGCGCTGAGCTTCAGCTTTGACGGCAAGGCCTTCTCAGGCTTCGCGGCGGATACTCTGGCTTCGGCGCTGATTGCCAATGACGTTCATCTGATGGGGCGCTCGTTCAAATATCACCGGCCGCGCGGCGTGATCTCGGCGGGCAGTTCCGAGCCCAATGCGTTGGTGGAGCTGCGCGAGGGTGCCCGCAAGGAAGCCAACACGCGCGCCACGATGATCGAGCTTTACGATGGACTGGTGGCCAGAAGCCAGAACCGCTGGCCGTCGCTCGACTTTGACGTGGGTGCCTTGAATTCAATTGCATCGGCGATGTTCGTGGCGGGCTTTTACTACAAAACCTTCATGTGGCCCAAGAGTTTCTGGGAAAAGATCTATGAGCCCATTATCCGAAAGGCGGCGGGATTGGGGTCGGCTTCGAAACAGGCCGATCCGGACAAGTATGAAAAGGCCTATGCCCATTGCGATCTTCTGGTGGT
>JBAVOA010000186.1:0-2489 GCA_049691635.1 Aestuariivirga sp.
GCGCAGGACACCCAGCAGGGGCTGTTTAACGATCCTTTCTTCCGCCAGTTTTTTGGTGACGGCGGCAATTTCAGCCGGCCCCGGAGGAAAGCCGAAAATTCGCTTGGCTCGGGCGTCATCATTGATCCCGCTGGACTGATCGTGACCAACAACCACGTAATCCGTGGGGGCACGGATATTCGCGTGGTCCTTGCCGACAAGCGCGAGTTCGAGGCGAAGGTGTTGCTGGCCGATGACCGCAGCGACCTGGCCGTTCTCAAGATCAACGTGGGTGACGAGGAACTGGCTTCGCTGCCATTTGGCGATTCCGACAATCTGGAAGTTGGCGATCTGGTGCTGGCGATCGGCAATCCATTCGGCGTGGGGCAGACAGTAACCAGCGGAATTGTCTCCGCGCTCGCACGCACACAGGTCGGGATCAGCGACTATCAGTTTTTCATCCAGACCGACGCGGCCATCAATCCCGGAAATTCCGGCGGGGCCCTCGTCAACATGGCTGGCGAACTTGTGGGTATCAACACGGCGATCTTTTCGCGCTCCGGCGGGTCCATCGGTATCGGCTTTTCCATTCCCTCAAACATGGTGAAAACCGTGGTGCAGTCAGCGGAAAGCGGGACGAAGATTCGACGGCCTTGGAGCGGCGCAGATCTCCAGGACGTGACTGCCGATATTGCCGAGTCACTCGGTTTTGCCCGGCCGGAAGGAGCGCTGGTGGCGGGCTTGCATCCGCAGAGCCCGCTTCTCAAGGCGGGATTGAAACAGGGTGATGTCATTCTGGCAATCGACGGACATCCGGTCGAAAATGCCAAGGAGTTCAACTACCGGGTGGCGACCTCGAAGATCGGGCAGGAGTCTATCGTTGAATTCCAGCGGGGAGGAAACGGCCGGGAGGCCAACGTATCATTTATTGTCGCTCCGGAAACGGTCAAGCGGTCGGAAACACTGGTGGAGGGCAACTCCCCCTTGCAAGGCATGGTTGTGGCCAATCTTTCGCCGGCGGTGGCGGAGGAGCTGGGCGTGCCGTCAAGCCTGAGCGGCGTGATTGCCCTTGATATCAAAGAGGGATTGGCGAAACGGTTCTTCCGCAAGGGCGACATCGTGCTGGAGCTGAACGGAGTGTCGATTGCCAGCGTGGACGATCTTAATGGTGCCCTTGCGGCGGCTGCGAATTATTGGGAAATCCAGATCAACCGGGGCGGACGCAAGCTGCAGATGACACTCCGTCAATGAGCACGCTTTTCGAGGCGGCAGGGTTTGGCAAGGAGGCGCCGCGCCCGCTGGCTGACCGGCTGCGGCCACAGAAGCTGAATGACGTGGTGGGTCAGGATCACCTGACGGGGGAGGACGGCATTCTCAGCCGGATGCTGGCCGCGGGGCGTATTCCTTCCATTATCCTGTGGGGGCCGCCGGGCACCGGCAAGACCACCATTGCACGGCTTCTGGCGGGCGAGACGGGGCTGGCCTTTGAGCAGATGTCGGCGATTTTTTCAGGGATTGCGGACCTGAAGAAGGCCTTCGAGCAGGCGCGCATAAGGCGCGAACAGGGGAGGGGAACGCTGCTGTTCGTGGACGAGATTCACCGTTTCAACAAATCGCAGCAGGATTCCTTCCTGCCCTATGTGGAAGATGGCACGATCACGCTGGTGGGGGCCACCACGGAAAACCCTTCCTTTGAACTGAACGGCGCTTTGCTGTCGCGGACGCAGGTGCTGGTGCTGAACCGGCTGGATGCGGAGGCCATGACGGCCCTTGTTGGCCGCGCTGAAATGTTTGAGAAGCGGAAGCTTCCGGTGGATGCGGACGGGCTTTCTGCCCTGATCGCCATGGCCGATGGAGATGGGCGCTACATGCTGAACATGGTCGAGGAGATATTTGCAAGTGTGCCGGAAGGAGCGGTCCCGCTCACGTCCGAGAATCTGGCCAAGACCGTGCAAAAGCGCTTGCCGCTTTATGACAAGGCGGCGGACGGCCATTACAACCTGATTTCGGCGCTGCATAAATCCGTGCGCGGGTCTGATCCCGATGCGGCGCTGTATTATCTGGCGCGCATGTTGACGGCGGGCGAGGATCCGCTGTTTCTGGCGCGGCGGCTGGTGCGCATGGCCATTGAGGATGTGGGGATGGCTGATCCCGATGCGCTGCCGCAGGCTTTGGCGGCCAAGGACACCTATGATTTTCTGGGAAGCCCGGAAGGTGAACTGGCACTGGCCCAGGCCACGATCTATATTGCGACAGCCCCCAAATCCAATGCCTCATACACGGCATTCGGTGCGGCGATGCGCCGGGCCAAGGAAACAGGCTCGCTAGCCCCGCCCAAGATCATTCTGAATGCGCCCACCAAGATGATGAAAGAGCAGGAATACGGCGCCGGCTACCGCTACGACCATGACGAGCCGGAAGCGTTTTCCGGGCAGAATTATTTTCCCGCCGAGATGGGCCGCGAGCAGTATTACAATCCGCCGGAGCGCGGCTTCGAGCGCGAGGTGAAG
>JBAVOA010000187.1:0-4414 GCA_049691635.1 Aestuariivirga sp.
CAGCCCTGGATCCTGCTCACCAACTATCACCGCTATGTCGACCAGTTCATTTCCTGGGGCGTGGAACAATTGACCGTGGAGAGCCCCTACGAGTCCCTGCATCTTCCAGGCGGCGGCACCATCGTTCGCGGCATGGATGCGGTGGCAGTTGAAAAAATTATCCTGGGTTCGCTTTGGCACCGCTATCAGATGCCAGGCTACCATCTCAAGAAAAAGGACGGTCAGGGTGGTGGCGTTAGCCTCGTCAACATCGGCGTCGGCCCCTCAAACGCCAAGAACATGACCGATCATCTCGCCGTGCTCCGTCCCCACTGCTGGCTGATGATTGGCCATTGCGGGGGCTTGCGCCAATCCCAGCGCATCGGTGACTATGTGCTGGCCCATGGCTATCTCCGCCAGGATCGTATTCTGGATTCCGTCGTGCCACCGGAAATTCCCATTCCCGCTCTTGCTGAAGTACAGGTGGCCTTGCAGAGTGCAGCCGCTGCCGTCACCGGTGAAAGCGGCGAATCCTTGAAAGCCCGGCTGCGCACAGGAACTGTCGTCACTAACGATGACCGCAATTGGGAACTGCGTTGGAGCCTTGAGCGGAAACGCATCAACCTGTCGCGCGCGATCGCCGTGGACATGGAATCCGGTACCGTCGCCGCCCAGGGCTACCGCTTCCGCGTGCCCTACGGCACCCTGCTCTGCGTTTCCGACAAGCCGCTCCACGGTGAAATCAAACTGCCCGGCGCCGCCAATGCGTTCTATGATCGCGCGGTGAGCGAGCATCTCATGATTGGCCTTGCCGCACTCGACCGCATGCGTGGCGAACTATCCCAGCTCCACTCCCGGAAACTCCGCAGCTTTGATGAACCGCCCTTCAGGTGATCCGATGACAGTATCCGGCGGCTGCTTGTGCAAGGCGATACGATTCTCAATTTCTGACGCACCGCTCGAGGCCAGAGCATGTTGGTGCCGTGTCTGCCAGTATCTCGGTGCAGGCAATGGCATGGTCAGCGTCTGCTTTCGTTCCGAAACACTCGCCGTACAGGGCAACGTCAGCTGGTATGAAAGCCTTGCCGACAGCGGCAACCGGATGCAGCGGGGCTTTTGCCCCATCTGTGGAACACCCCTGTTCAGCAAGGCTGACGCCCGGCCGCACCTGATCTTCATTCGCGCCGGCGCGCTTGATGATCCAAATCTCATGGCACCCCAGATGACCATCTGGACCGACGCGGCTCCGGACTGGGCCTGCTTCGATCCGGACCTGCCCAGGGTGCCCGGCCAGCCGCCGCCGGTAGCGTGAACACATCACACTCCAGCCGCAATTATTCGCCACAGCAGCGCCCGGAAACTAACCCGGAGCACCTTCCCATGTTAAAGCCACTCATGGCCGCCACGGCCCTGACCTTCGCCGCTGCAAATCTGGCCCCGGTCCTCGCTGATGACAGTAAACTGGTGCGCACCATTTCTCTCACCGGCCATGGCGAAGTGCGCATGGCCCCGGACCTTGCCATCGTTACCATCGGTGTCATGAGTTCCGCCGCAACCGCGCGCGAAGCCCTTGATGCCAACACCAAGGCGATGCAAGCCGTCATGTCGTCCCTGACCAGTGCCGCGATCGAGGCCCGTGATATCCAGACCTCTAATTTCATGGTGAATCCGCGTTATGATTACGGCCAGAACAACGCCCAGCCGCCAAAAGTTGTGGGCTATGACGTGTCCAACAACGTCACCGTCACCGTACGCAAACTCGACAGCCTCGGCGCGGTGCTCGATTCAGTTGTTTCCGCCGGGTCCAACCAGATCAATGGCGTGATGTTCCAGGTCTCAAAACCCCAAGCCGCAACCGATGAGGCCCGCAAGCTTGCCGTGGCCGATGCCCAACGCAAGGCCAAGGTCTATACCGAAGCCAGCGGCGTGAGCCTCGGACAGATCGTTTCGCTCTCGGAAGGCGGCGGTTACCAGCCCCCCGTTCCGATGTTCAAGTCCATGCGGGCCGAAGGCGCATCAGCCGATGTGCCCATCGCCCAGGGCGAGCAGGTGATTGCAATTGATGTGAACTTTACCTGGGAAATCAAGTAGTCAACTAGAAGTGAACCCTGCTGCCATTGCCTGACCGCAGGGCTCTGCTAGGTTTCGCCCCATGCCCATATGCGAACGCGATCCCTGGCGCGACCAGTATTTCGAGAACATCCCCTGCCCGGAAGACGTACTGATTCCGACCGACGATTTCGATGCCTGGCCCTGGTACCCCGAACACAACTGGGTCTATGACAAGCTCCGCATGGCGCAAAGCCAGGGCCTTGCCTGCGGCCCCCACGGTGTCACCCCGCCAGCCTACCCGGTTTTTTCCAAACCCATCACCAACCTGAAAGGCATGGGCGTGGGCAGCCGCGTGATCGCCTCGCCCGACGAAATGATTGCCTTCTCAACCCCCGGCCATTTCTGGATGCCTCTGCTGGAAGGCCCCCATGTCTCCACCGATTGCGCCATCGTCGAGGGAGAAGTCAGGTGGCTGCGCCATGCCACGGGTGTTCCAGGCCCCGAAGGAACTTTCAAATATTGGACCCTGCATGCCGATGAAATGCCTGAACTTGCAGCCTATCTCAAATCATGGGTGAGCCGCCATGTGGCTGTCTACACCGGCATGATGAACTTCGAATCCATCGGCGGCAAAATCATCGAAGGCCATCTGCGCTTTGCCGACCAGTGGTGCGACCTCAATGGCAGGGGCTGGATTGAAGCCATGGTGCGCCTCTACGCGGAAGGCGAGTGGCACTACAGGGACGAGCATCGCCGCGTCGGCTATTCCATTCCGCTCTTTGCCAGGCACAACAGCAATTTTGTCCACCCTCCGCAAGACCAGCAAACCCGTATCCGTGCGCTACCCCATGTCTCAAGCCTGCAAATCACCTTCTATGACAACAAGAATGCCAGCGCCCAGCCCATGCCCCCCGGCGGCTTTCGCGTCGGGATCGTCAATGCCTGGGACTTGCAGGCAGGCTTCACCGCCATCGCCGAACTGGCAAAAGCCTTTCCAGCCCATGCGCTCCTGCTTCCCTGAGAAGCTTCAGGCAGCCTCAATCGTCTTGAAACACGCCTTGGGCGGCCCCCTGATGGCAAAACGAACAATTGCCCGCAACACCGATCTTCTTAATCGTCTTGGGCGAAAAGGTCCCGTGGACGCGGGTGAACATTGGCAGCTCGGTGACGCGCAAGGGGGTTTGATCCTGTGGCAGGCCGCGGAACATGCCCCGGCCATCGCCAGCCGCATCACCGGCATTGGCCATTAGATAGGCCTTGATGCCGGCCACCACCGCCGGGTCAAGCGAAGCATCCTCGTTGAAATGATGGGCCAGATCGGAGGTAAGCGCTTCCCACGAGCGCGCCGGCAGGAGGGCTGCGGGGTAAACCATGTGGCAGGCGCCGCATTCCGTCTGGGTCACCTTGTCCGTGACCGGCGATACCTGGTAGGCCAATACCTGTTGGCTGGTCACCACCAGAAGCACGGCAGCGAATAGATTGCGCATGATTGTTCTCCTCAAAGTCCGCTAAGGTAAGTGATGAAGTCGCCCTTTTCCTGGGCCGTGCATTCGCGCCCAAGAACCGTCTTGCAGTTTCGCCCGAACCATTTTTCCGTTTTGGCAATATCGGTAAAACGGTTGGGCGAGGCGGAAACCGCCATCGGTTCAATCGCCTTTCCGGCCCGGGTCATGCCCGCATTCAAGGGTGAGGCCGTGTGGCACGACAAGCACGATGGCGTGTCGGGACCGCCCGCAGCGTTCGACGACTTATAAAGCTCCGCGCCGCGCTTCGCCAAAAATCCGGCAAAGGCCGGATCAGCGGCCGCGGCTTGCGTCTTGTACTGTGCAAGGACCGCGTCCTGGCCCGCTGCCGCGAACACCGGCACAGCAAGGGCTCCGGTCAGTACGCCGATAATGATCAAAAACTTCAAACTCATTTTGTCTTCTCCCGTGGAATTGAAATGTCTTGCGGCACGAACATGCCGCTCGCAGCATCCCTGTGGCAGGCGCCGCAATTCTGTTTGGCGCCAACCGCCTTGCTGGAAAAAACCGCAGGCGAGATATCGTTGTGCATGCGCAGCCAGAACCGCGTCGCGGTAATTTCAAGAGGATGTGCCGCATCAATATTGCGGAAACGGTTAGCCGCCAGGCTGTCCCAGCTCTCGGCGCTATGGCTTGCCAGATAGTCGGCGATCTCTTTCTCCGCCGCCGCATCGAGACTCGCATCTTCGCCGAAATGCTGGGCAAGGCCGGACATGATTGCGGCCCAGCTTTTCGCCGGCAGCAGGCTCGGATGAAAGGCCATGTGGCAGGCCCCGCATTCCTTTTCCCACGTGGCGTTCTTGGGCAGTGGCGCAACACCGAAGGGCACCATGCCGCTCAAGCCATAGGCGCCGGGAACC
>JBAVOA010000188.1:0-1511 GCA_049691635.1 Aestuariivirga sp.
CGCTACCTGAAGTCCGGCAGAATTCTTGTTTCCCACATCGAGGAAGCGTTGGCTCCGCTCGCGCGCGATGAGGAAGTGGCCCTCGGACCCTGTCGGATTTCTCACCGCGAGGTGCTGCGAGCCTGCCTGACCCACGGGCTGTCCATGCCGGTGGACGAGCCGCTCGACCGATTGATGGAACGCGAGCCAAGCGAGGAACAAGCCGAGGCTCTGGCCGAACGGCTGGTATCTTTGTCGTCACCGACCGTACAGGAGCGCATGACCGCCACGGTCCGCGAGGACCTGGCCGCTTTGGGGCGAGACATCACACTCACAAACTGGTGCGATCGGACCCTGGGCACCCAGATCGTCGACCAGATCAACGGCGAGTTGATCAAGTGGTGTGAAGCCTTCTTGGACGAAGGCCATGCCACCTGGTCGATGCCCGGAAGGGAACAGGGGCTCTACGCGGCCTGGAAACGGCTAGCCGTCAGCGAATGGACGACCTGCGGTATCACCGAGAGTCGGCACAAAATTGCGTCGCTGCCGGAACACCCCGAAGACACGGTGTTTGAATGCCTCGAAGCGCTGGCGATTCCAGCAGAGTTCCGCCAAGACTATCTTTCCCTCCAGCTCGCAGCCCTGCCCGGCTGGGCCGGGTTCATCAAATGGCGCGCGGAAGAAAACGGCTATGCCTGGCAACAGGCCTATCCTGTCGGGCTGGTGAAGTTTCTCGTCGTCCGCCTGTGGTATGTACGCGAACTGGTCCAGAAGGTCTGCCAAGAAGCATTGGGGATCGAGGGCCACTATCGCGCGATCTCAGCCTATATGCAGCAATATCCCCAGGCCTACTTCATGCGCAAGGAACGGGCCGCTGGACGGCTGCCGGCCCTCTATGCCGACCGAGTCGAACGCCTTCATGCCCAGACCAAGAAGAGCCCGGACGCGGCGGCAATCTTTGCCCGCGAATGGGAGCTGCTTGCGCAGCAGTACCAGATGGAATTCGAGCTCCGTCACCAGCAGGCGGCGCGCCGAGTCATGGCCAGACGTCTCCTCACTCTTGCCCAGGCGCTCGAGATCGTTCCAAGCCTTCTGATGGACGGGCCTCCGGCCGCGCTGCGTCAACTCGTGGATTGGATGGACGCCTTTCCGGAATCCGCCCATGGTCCCGTGTGGCTCAAGGCCTTCGAAGCCGAATATCAGCAGCATCTCTTCGGCATGCTGCAGCGCGGATCGGCCAAGCCCCAACCGGCCGGGCCAGGACATCTGCCACCGGTACGGCCCCATTCGCAATCGGTCTTTTGCATCGATGTCCGATCCGAGCCTTTCCGGCGCCATCTGGAATCAACCGGCGCCCACGATACCTACGGCTTCGCCGGGTTCTTCGCCGTCTTCATTCGGTATCGAGCCTGGGGCAAGGAACATGAAACCGAACAATTTCCGGTCATCATGCGCGCCAAGAACGAAGTGCGGGAAATCCCCCGTAGTTATCTGGATCACTTTGTCTCCAAACATCAGTCACGCGCCAAATT
>JBAVOA010000189.1:0-4880 GCA_049691635.1 Aestuariivirga sp.
GGCCTCGCCCACATCGGCGACAATCCCGCCGTCCTGCTGTCCTTCAATCCAGTTTACGCCGTGAGCTTTTTGAGCTCCCACGGCATCATCGGCCTTGTCACCTTGGGCGCCGTGTTCCTCGCCGTCACCGGTGCGGAAGCGCTCTACGCTGACTTGGGCCATTTCGGCAAACGCCCCATCCAGCTGGCCTGGATCATCGTCGTCTTCCCTGCCCTCGTGATCAATTACCTCGGCCAGGGAGCACTCCTCCTGAGCAATCCGGCCACCATCGAAAATCCTTTCTTCCTGATGATGCCCGAGTGGGCTCTCATTCCCATTGTCGTGCTGGCAACGGCAGCCACCATCATCGCCAGCCAGGCCGTGATCACCGGCGCCTATTCGCTCACTCGGCAAGCCATCCAGCTCGGTCTTTTGCCGCGCATGGAAATCCGCTTCACCTCCGAAGCCCATGCCGGCCAGATCTACATGCCCCAGGTGAACTGGCTCATCATGTTTGGCGTGCTGATCCTCGTGGTGATGTTCAAGTCATCCTCAAGCCTCGCCTCTGCCTATGGCATCGCGGTCACCGGCACCATGGTGGTCACCTCCATGATGGCCATCTTCGTCATCTGGAAATACTGGAAGTGGCCGCTCTGGGCAGCGCTTGCCATGATGCTTCCCTTGCTGGCCATCGACGTGATCTTCCTTGGCGCCAACTCGCTCAAGGTGTTTGAGGGCGGCTACGTTCCTCTCGCCCTGGGTGCATTGATAATCTTGCTCATGTGGACCTGGCGCCGGGGTTCGCAAATCCTCTTTGCGAAAACCCGGAGGCTTGAGGTGCCGCTTGTTGATCTCGTCAAGAGCCTCGCCAAGCGCCCGCCCCACAGCGTTCCCGGAACTGCGGTGTTCTTCACGTCCGATCCCGAGAGCGCACCCACCGCATTGCTCCACAGCCTGAAGCACTACAAGGTGCTCCACGAAAACAATGTGGTGCTCACCATCCGCACCAGCGATAGTCCAAGTGTTGCTCCTGAAGACCGTGTGAAGATTGAAAAACTGAATGACCTCTTCAGCCGCATCATTGTAAACTTCGGCTATATGGAAACACCCGATGTGCCAAAGGCCCTGGGGCTTGCCCGCAAGCTCGGCTGGACATTCAACATCATGACCACATCCTTCTTCCTCTCGCGGCGAAGTGTCAGGGCCTCAAAGCAGGAGGGCATGCCGGTTTGGCAGGACAAGCTCTTCATCAGCCTCGCCCGCAACGCCGACGACGCCAGCCACTACTTCCGCCTGCCCACCGACCGCGTGGTGGAAGTAGGCAGCCAGATTACGGTGTAATGCAAAACAATCTCCCGTTGCCTGTCACGTCGCAGGCAGCGGGATGAATTCCGTTTCGTCGCCGGGCACGATGTCAAAGCGCGCCCGCTTCCAGTCTTCCTTGGCCGCTTCGATCCGCTCCCTGGACGACGACACGAAATTCCACCAGATATGGCGCGGTCCGTCCATCGGTTCCCCGCCAAGCATCATGAAGCGTGCATCGCCCTGGGCAGTGATGGTGATGGCGTCATCTGGGCGGAACACCAGAAGCTGGTTTGGCCCATGGACCTGCCCTGCAATCTCCAGCGATCCTTCCGCCACATAGATTGCCCGCTCCTCATGCTCCACCGGCAGCGGAAGCTTTGACCCTGACTGCAGCTTCACATCGGCATAAAACAACTCCGAATGGGTCTTCACCGGAGACGTGGCACCATAGATTGATCCGGCCACAACGCGCACTTCTCGCCCATGGTCGCTGATCAGCGGCAATGCCGAATGCGCCACATGTTCAAATCCGGGTGCCGTTTCCTCATGGGCCTTGGGCAGCGCCACCCAGCTTTGAATGCCAAACACCGTGCGTTCGCGCAGCCGCTCGGCAGGCGGTGTACGCTCCGAATGCACAATGCCTTTTCCCGCCGTCATCCAGTTCAATTCACCGGGCGCAATCTGCTGCTCCGAGCCCAGGCTGTCGCGGTGGAACATCACCCCGTCAAACAGCCAGGTGACCGTGGCAAGGCCGATATGCGGATGGGGCCGCACATCCTGCCCCTCGCCGGCCCGCATGATGATAGGCCCGAACTGGTCAAAGAAAATGAAAGGACCGATCATCTGGCGCTGGGCCGAAGGCAGGGCGCGCCGCACCTCGAAGCCGCCGATATCGCGCACCCGCGGAATGATCACCATCGGCAGAGCATCAGCAGCGGCATCGCCGGGCATGGGATCGGGAATATGGGGCAGCGTCATGATTTTCCTCCGATGGCAGCACGCACCAGCGGCGCCACTTCCTTGCCCATGAGTTCAATCGCCCGCAGCATATCCTTATGCGGCAGCGAGCCAAGCCCCATCTGCACCAGGATGCGGTCATTGCCGAAAATCCTATGCAGCCCGATGATCTTGTCCGCCACGTCTTTCGGACTGCCGATAATAAGATGTCCCTGCGGCCCGCACGAAGCCTCGAACTGCGTCCGCGTCGTGGGCGGCCAGCCGCGCTCGCGCCCGATGCGCGTCATCACTTCCGCGTAGCCGGGACAGAAAGTGTCCCGCGCCGCCGTAGCATCTTCGGCCACAAAGCCATGCATGTTGAGGCTGAGGGCCACATGGCCATGCCCGGCCCGGGCCGCCGACTCCCGGAACAAATCCGCGTGCGGTTTGAAGCGCGCGGGCTCCCCGCCAATGATCGCCAGCGCCATGGGCAATCCCAGGGTTCCCGCCCGCACCACCGATTGCGGCGTGCCGCCAACCCCAATCCAGACCGGCAGCGGCGTCTGCTGCGCGCGGGGATAAACGCCCGCCTTCAGCAGCGGCGCCCGCGTCGTCCCATTCCACGTCACATGCTCCTGCTCACGGATTTTCAGGAGAAGATCAAGCTTCTCGGAAAACAAAACGTCATAATCGTTGAGGTCATAGCCAAACAGCGGATAGGACTCGATGAACGAACCCCGCCCGACCATGATCTCGGCCCGGCCATTGGAAATCAGATCCAGCGTGGCAAAATTCTGATACACCCGCACCGGATCGTCGGAGGAAAGAACCGTCACCGCCGAGGTGAGCCGGATATTCTTCGTAACCGCCGCGGCCGCCGCCAGCGCAATAACAGGCGCCGAAGCGGCATAATCCGGCCGGTGGTGCTCGCCCACCCCATAGACATCAAGCCCGACCTTGTCGGCCAGCTCAACCTCCTCAACCAGATTGCGAAGCCGCTCCCCCGCCGAAATCGCAGGTCCCTTATCGGCAAACGTATACATCCCAATGTCCAAGGGCCAGCCTCATGTGTTTGAGAATGTATGTAGCTGTTCCAATTAGGCTTCAAGTGTCAGGCTTGTTACTGACCTGGGAGGATTACCCCTTGGAGCGCAAGGTGGAACGTCCCCCATCGACGCCGATGATCTGTCCGGTCATCCAGGAAGCCTCCTGTGACAGGAGAAACGCACCAAGTGCAGCCACGTCATCCGCCTCGCCCAGCCTCTGCAGGGGATGCAAACCGGCAATGGCGGCGGCCATCTGTTCATTGGAGGTGAGACCCGCAGCCAGCGGGGTTCTTGTCAACGAGGGGGCTATGCAATTCACCCGGATGCGAGGGGCCATCTCTGCCGCAAGCGACAGGGTCAGCCCCTCCACCGCCCCCTTCGCCATGCCAATCGTGGCATGGAGTGGAAAACCTTGGGCCACTGCAACGGTAGAAAACAGCAGGACGGAGGAAACACCTGATCCCGCCTTCAGACCAGGCAATGCCGTCTGAATTGCGCGGAAAGCGCCGAGCGCATTGAGCTGAAGATCGCGCAAGGCATCTTCATCAGTCAGCCGGGCAAAGGGTTTGAGGGTGATTGATCCCACCGCATAGGCCAATCCGGAAATCTCGGGGCCGGCATCGGCCACGGCACCCTCAACCTGGGTCCGATCCATCACATCGGCAACGGCAAAACTTCCGTTGAGCTCAGAGGCCAAGGCCGACAGCCTGTCGCCGTTCCGCCCCACCAGATGAACCAAATCCCCTCGTGCCGCGATCCGCCGCGCCAAAGCAGACCCGATACCGCCCGATCCGCCGAAGATAACAAATTTTCCACTCATGGCCGGCCATACGGAAGCCGCAAGCAATTGGTTCACGCACCAGAAATGAACTTACTTCAAATCTGGTGCCGTCGCCTCCGCCACCAATGCTGATATCGCATCCGTCAAGCTCATCGACTTCTGGTCCTGACTGCCCAGTCTCCGCATGTTCACTGCCTGCTCGTCCATCTCACGTTTGCCGACCACCAGGATGACTGGCACCTTGGCAAGCGAGTGCTCGCGCACCTTGTAGTTGATTTTTTCATTCCGCAGATCAGCATCAGCGCGAAGCCCCGCCTTGCGCAAGTCATCGCGCACCTTCACGGCATACTCATCGCCTTCCGAGGTGATCGTCGCCACCATCACCTGCAAAGGCGCCAGCCACAGCGGGAAATGCCCCGCATGGTGCTCGATCAGAATGCCGAGGAAACGCTCCATCGAGCCGCAGATGGCCCGGTGGATCATTACTGGTACATGCTTCTCGCCATCGGCCCCGATGTAGAAGGCGCCGAAGCGTTCCGGCAGGTTGAAATCCACCTGCGTCGTGCCGCATTGCCAGTCGCGCCCGATCGCATCGCGGAGCACATATTCGAACTTGGGCCCATAGAAGGCCCCCTCGCCCGGATTGATCGCCGTCTTGATCTTGCCCCCCGAGGCCTCCGCGATCTGCACCAGCACCTTATGCATGATCTCTTCGGCCCGGTCCCAGTCCGCGTCGGTGCCCACGCGCTTTTCCGGCCGCGTCGAAAGCTTCACCACGATCTCTTCGAAACCGAAATCCCTGTAGGTCGAAAGGATCAGGTCATTGATCTTGA
>JBAVOA010000190.1:0-1727 GCA_049691635.1 Aestuariivirga sp.
CACGGAGCGTAAGATCAGTATTTTCACCTGATCTTGAAATGCTGAACGCCATTTCTAGAGGCACGACTTACACTCCTGCGAAAAGCAGCGAAACCCATGCTCTGGCCCTCGACACATTCGCCCTGGCGTCAGGCCGAAATGCGGTTTTTTATCCCGACCACGTGGTTTTCCTGGGTGTGGGCGTTGCAACGGAAATCAGCAGCGGCGCGGCACTCGTCGCACTTGCGGGCAAAGGTGTGCTGATCCGCAGCGATGCCAAGCCAGCCGTGGAGCCGATGGGCCGTTGCCTGGCCGATGTCATGCGCCGGGTTGGCGAGGATAGCGCCCTGATTGCGCTGAATGACCTGGATATTGACTCCCTGGTCAACTGGGATGCGGAAAAATACCGGCAGGATCTCAAATCGGACAACTAAGGGCACTGTCCGGCGGCAAGCGGGCTAAACCGCCTTGGCATGCCGGTTGGTTGCGCCAGTGTAGTGGCTGTCAAAGGCGCATGCTACGCTGCGGAGAAACAGGCGGTGCTCCCGCGACACCTTCACCGCTGATCCGATGACATGTGCCAAGCCTGCTTCGACAAGCGGTTGAAGCCGCGTAATGCTGTCTTCCAGCACTGTTTCACTGAACCCATGTTGGGTGGCAATCTGCTGATAATTCGAGGTGAAATTGCACATGAGTTGCTCAATAATGGCGGCGCGCATCCGGTCCTCGGCAGTCGTGGCAAGTCCGCGTACGATGGGTGATACGCCTTGGGCGATGGCCTCTGACCAAGCCAGCGTATCGCGGGCGGCCTGGGCAAATCCTTGTGGAAATTCGGATATGGCGCTGGCTCCGAAGGCGACCAGAGCATCGGCGGTATCCGTGGTATAGCCTTGGAAATTGCGGCGAAGCGTTCCGTTGGCGGCTGCATCAGCCAGTGGATCATCGGGCAGGGCGAAGTGGTCAAGGCCAATCGCTATATAACCTGCGCTGACCAGTTCTTCTTCAATGGCTTTGGCCTGATCATAGCGCGCTGAAACACCTGGCAGCTCCGCATCGGAGATCATGCGCTGGTGCTTCTTGAACCATGGGACATGGGCATAGCCGAAAACCGAAATGCGGGTGGGGCGAAGTTCCGCCGCCTGCCTGGCGGTTTGGCGTACACTTTCCATTGTTTGCGCTGGAAGACCATACATCAGGTCAAAGTTAATGGACGTGAAACCGGCTTCGCGCAGCATGGCCGTGACATTGGCAACCAGACCATAGGTCTGCAAGCGGTTGATTTTCATCTGTACCGGAAGGGCAAAGTCCTGGACTCCGAAACTTATGCGGTTGAAACCCAAGGCGGCAAGACCGAAGGCCCGGTCCCGTGTTATGCCGCGAGGATCGGACTCCAAGGCGATTTCGGCACCGGGTGCAAGACCAAAGCTGCCGTTGATGCACGCCAGAATGCGCCCCAGGTCGGCATTTGTCAGGTAGGTCGGCGTTCCTCCCCCGAAATGGAGATGCCGGACTTTGCCTTTCCCGGCACCGTTCTGAGCGCCGCTGCGATGAATATCCTTGATTAAGCCGTCGACATAACTGGTGGCGCGCTCATAGGAATTGGGTACTGACGTATGACACCCGCAATACCAGCACAATTGCCGGCAAAAGGGCACATGTACATAGACGGAAAGGGATTTTGAGGGCTCCAGTTCTGTTAGCCAGCTGTCGGCCAAGTCTCCTGAAAACTCATTCTGAAACTGTACTGC
>JBAVOA010000191.1:0-4531 GCA_049691635.1 Aestuariivirga sp.
ATATAATCCATTGTATTTACTTGAACAAACGATTAGTTTTCACTGGATCAACAAGTATTGTTTGAAGATGTGCCATGCTCGACCTGTTCCCCGGCCTTCGCTCACTGCGCGCTTTTGATGCCGCTGCGCGGCATTTGAGCTTTACCCGCGCCGCCGACGACATGGGCGTCACGCCGGCCGCTATCAGCCATCAGATCAAGGAACTGGAAGAACAGATCGGTTCCTCCCTCTTTACCCGCACCAGCCGCAGCATGCGCCTCACGCGGGAAGGCGAAATTCTCCGCGCTGCCGCAACGGAATCGCTGGATTCCCTCACCCGTGCCCTGCAGCGGATCCGCAAGCTCAAGAACGCCAAGCAGCTCAAAGTATCGGCATCGCCGTCGATCGGCGCGAAGTGGCTGGTGCCAAGGCTTGACCGCTTCCTCGCGGCGGTCCCGGGCGCCGATGTGCGCATCGACGTCTCCGCCACCGTTCTCGATTTTGACCGCGATGATATCGACATCGCCATCCGCTTTGGCAACGGCAAGTATCCGGGCCTCCGTTCCGATCTGCTGTTCCAGGATCAGGTTTTCCCCGTATGCAGCCCAAGCCTGATCACCAAGGAAAAACCCTTGAAGACACCGCGCGATCTTATTCAGCACCACCAGCTTATCCATCTCGATTGGGAAGCCCAGGGGCTTCCCTGGCCGAACTGGCGCATGTGGATGCAGGCAGCCGGCATCCGTGACTTCGATGATGCGGCAGGCCTGCACTTCAGCCAGACTTCTCTTGCCGTGCAAGCCGCCATCAATGGCCAGGGCGTCGCCCTTGGGGATTCAAATCTGGTGGCAGACGATCTTGCCGCAGGCCGGCTCGTAAAACCCTTCGAACTTTCCCTGCGCGCTCCGCCGCAATTTGCCTACCACGTGATCTCGCCCATCGAGACGGCGGACAGCCCCATGGTGAAAGCCTTTCGCGAATGGAGCCTGAAGGAAGCGGGCGTTACCGGACAGGCCCAGTGACACGCCGGGGATTGCTGAAATGGCTGGGTGGCCTCGCACTCGCCGGAGCCTCGGTTGGCACCTATGCCTTTGCCATTGAACCAGGCTTCCTGCTGCGGACGCAATATTACGCGCTCACCCCGCCGAACTGGACGCCCGGCCTCAAGCTCCGCCTCGTCCTCATCGCTGATCCGCATCTTTGCGACCCCTACATGCCCGTCAGCCGGTGGAAACGGATTTTAAATCTGGCCAATGGCTTGCAGGGCGATCTCATCCTGCTCCTTGGTGATTATGTGACCGGCCATCGCTTCATCACAGCGCGCGTCCCGGTTGCCGAGGCCGCCGAAGCTGCAAAGGTTCTTACGGCACCCCTCGGAGTCTTTGCCATCACAGGCAACCACGACTGGTGGGAAGATCAGATGGCGCAAAAACTGGGCCACGGCCCCATTGAGGCGGAACGGGCATTCGAGGGCGTGGGCATTCCCGTTCTTGAAAACCGTGCCGTTCAACTCACGAAAGAGGGATTGCCATTTTGGCTTTCAGGCACGTCCAGCAGCGTTGCGATCAGGAAAAGCCGCAGCACGTTTGAAGGCCGCGATGACCTGCCGGGCACATTGGCCCAGATTACCGACGAAGCCCCCATCATCCATTTGGCCCACGAACCGGACCTTTTCACCCAAATTCCGCCCCGCGTCTCGCTCACCCTGAGCGGCCATACCCATGGCGGCCAGGTGCGCCTTATGGGCTGGTCGCCCGTCGTGCCGTCGCAGTTTGGCAACCGTTTTGCCTATGGCCACATCATTGAAGACGGCCGCCACCTCATTGTGTCAGGCGGCCTCGGCTGTTCGATAGCGCCGGTGCGTTTCGGCGTGCCACCTGAAATCGTGGTGGTTGATCTTACGGGCTGAGCGCCGGGTGAACGTCAAACGTCCCCAAAGGCATTTGCTCATAATCGATGACAGCTCCCGTCATCATTTGAGCCGGCGGCGAGACCAGAAAAGCGCAAAGCCCTGCCACATCGTCAGCGGTAATTAATCGCCCAAAGGGCATGCGGGCGCCGATTTCCTCGGCCCAGTTTTGCGGCATCTTGTGAAACGTCGTTTGCAGTTCATGCTCGCCATCCGTCAGTGCCCAGCCCAGGTTCACGCAGAATACGCGAATGCCGTCGCGCTTGAACGTATTGGCGGCGTTGCGGGACAAGGTCATCAGTGCCGATTTGGAGGCGGAGTAGGTCGCCAGGTTGGGCGGTCCGCCATGGGCCAGCATGCTGGAAATATTGATGATCACGCCGGATTTCGCAGCCACCATATGCTTGGCCGCCTCCTGCATCATGAAAAGGGGGGCCTTCACATTGACATCGAACAACCGTTCGAAAGCCTCCGGCGTCGTATCGGCAATGCCGCAACGCTCCGTATTGCCTGCAGCATTCACCACCACATCAAGCCGGCCAAAACTCTTGATCGCGTTGGCAACAGCCGCTGCCGGAGTGCCAATATCACGCAGGTCACCAACATAAATTTCAGCGCCCTTGCCGATCCGCTTTTGCGTGGCGGCGAGCTTTTCGGCGTTACGGTCAACCAGGAGAACCCCGGAAAATCCATCGCCCAGGAATTTGCGCGCGACAGCAGCACCAATGCCTTGGGCGCCGCCTGTGATAAGTGCCGTCCTCATTTCTACCTCATGACAAAGGGATCAGCCATTGGAGTATCCGACGTATTGATCCAGATCGATTTCGTACGCGTGTAGTCCCTGATCGCGTCCATGCCGCCCTCACGCCCGTATCCCGTGTAGCCATTGCCCCCAAACGGCACAATGGGTGAAACCGCCCGGTAGGTATTCACCCACACGACCCCTGCCTTGATCTTCCGGGTCAGGCGGTGGGCGCGGCCCAGATTTTGCGTGAAAACACCAGCCGCAAAAGCATAATTGGTGCCATTGGTCAGTGCCACGGCCTCGTCTTCGCTTTTGAATTTGAGGACCGACAGGACAGGCCCGAAAAACTCTTCACGCATGCAAGGCAGTTCGGCGGAAGGGGCCAGCAGAATAGTCGGCTCAAAATAATATCCTGCTCCGGCTTTCGCCTTTCCGCCGGTCACCAGCACGGCACCTGCGGCCACGCTGTCGGCAATCAGTTTCTCAGCCCGCTGCACTTGCCGCTGGGTTGCAAGCGGCCCCATTTCGGTGGACATATCAAGCGGCGGTCCAATTTTGATCTCCTTTGCCCGCGATGCAAGTCGCGCCACAAACGCATCGTGGATGGATTCGTGGATGAGCAATCGCGATCCTGCCACGCAGGACTGGCCCGTTGCCCCCCAAATCCCGGCAATCACCCCATTGAGGGCCGAATCCGGATTTGCATCGTCGAAAACAACTATTGGCGATTTGCCGCCAAGCTCGAGGGTGGTTACCGCAAAATTCTCTGCCGTATTGCGCACCACATGGCGCGCCGTATCGGGTCCACCCGTAAAAGCCACCCGCGCCACGAGAGGATGTGCTGTCAGAACCTTTCCACAATCGGAACCCAGCCCGGTAATGATATTGACAACACCCTTGGGAAATCCTGCTTCATGAACCAACCTGGCGAAATGCAGGAGCGGCGCGGGCCCGTCTTCAGAGGCCTTGATCACAACCGTATTGCCCGCCGCAAGGGCCGGCCCCAGTTTTGTGGCCGTAAGAAACATCTGGGAATTCCACGGCACTACCGCCGCCACAACGCCCAAAGGCTCGCGCCGGGTGGAAACTTCCAGATCGGGCTTGTCGATAGGCAGCGTTGCGCCCTCAATCTTGTCGGCGAGCCCCGCAAAATAGCGGTAGAACTCCGCTACATAGCCCGTGACCGCCTTCGTCTCACGGATCACCTTGCCCGTATCGCGCGTTTCCAGTTCGGCAATGATGTGGGCATCGCGCGCCACCAGTTCTGCCAGCCTGTACAGCAGCTTGCCCCGGGCCGTAGCCGTCAGCGCGGGCCATGGTCCTGCCGTGAAAGCCGTATGCGCTGAACGAACCGCCCTATCCGTATCAGCCGCGCTCGCCTTGGGCATGAGCGCCCACATTATTCCCGTTGCGGGGTCCACGCTGTCAAATGTTATGCCTCCTTCAGCGCAACAGAATTCTCCGTTGATATAGAGTTGGAAAGTTTCAGCCACCTACTGCCTCTTTCTCGGCAAGCGCTTTCACCCTGGCCAGGCCCTTCTCATAGTCCGGCCCAATAAAACGGTCCATCAGCAGCCCGAACCAACGGTCCATCATGCCGTCAAGCTTCATCTTGAAGCCCCATGTGGCCGACGTGCCAGTCCCTTCTGGCTTCAGGTCCCAATAGGCTTGCGACTTCCCCATCGCGCCGAAATCCAGATCAACGCCAACGCGGGAATTGGGTACACTCTCCGTTATCACTTGTGAACCAGACCCCACATTCGGATTATTGGAAGCCCAACTCATCTTTGCTCCCACGCCTGACTCTGGCCCTTCAAATGTGTATTGGGTCTTGGGATCGAGTTCCGCCCAAGGCGACCACTCATTGAAACGTTTATATCCGTCGACCAGTGCAAAGA
>JBAVOA010000192.1:0-1924 GCA_049691635.1 Aestuariivirga sp.
GGGGGTCAGGAGTTCGAATCTCTTCGGGCGCGCCAATCATTTCAATGACTTAATCAATTTCTTGGTAGTGCACCTCGTTGCGCGGGATCTTTGTGGGGCGAACCAGTCAGTCTGGCCAAAACGCACCGTCTCGGTGCCAAGACCGCCCGCCAGCCCATGGCGAAAAACCAATAAGCCGGATCAGCGGATATCCTGCAAAGCCAATCTGCCCATTGCGGCGAACTGCTCATCCTCACTTATTGGACGAATTTGGGCCAGGCCGGATGAAACTTCTCTCCGGATATCCGCAAGAAGCTTCCTGAAGTGTTCCAGCGCCTCGATCTTATATTCAGACAAGGGATCGCGCTTGGCGTAGGACCGGAAGCCGATGACAGAACGCAACTGTTCGAGGAATATCCAGTGCTCGCGCCACTTGGAGTCAATGACTTGCAATATAATCTGCTTTTCGAGATTGCGCATCAGTTCCGGACCAAGCGACTCCGCCTTTTTCTGCATCATGGCATCAGCAGCGTCGAGAATACGGGAATGGATGTCCGTCCTGTCAATGCCATCCTCTTTCACCCAGTCAGTAACTGGCAATTCCAGCGTCAGTAGGTCCCGGCAGGCCGCCTCAAGGCCCTCTGAATCCCATTGCTCGGCGTATGAATTGTCCGGCAAGTGGGTTTCAAGCAAATCACCAATAAACTGGTCAAGCGTGCCGCTGACGAATTCTGACAGGTCGCGGGCGCTCATAAGCTCCAGCCGCTGGGCGTAGATGTGCTTCCGCTGCTCATTTATGACGTCGTCAAATTTGAGGAGTTGCATTCGAATCTGGAAGTTCCGACCTTCAATGCGTGCTTGAATCCGGTTCAGCGCCTTGATGAGGTCTGCCTGACTGGCCTCCCGGTTTCCGCCGGGCCCCGATTTCGAAAGGATATTGTCGAGCCACTTGGCTTCAACTTTCTTTAACAGCTCGTCTTCAAGGGAGAGGATGAACCGGGTTCGGCCTGGATCACCTTGCCGTCCGGACCTGCCGCGCAATTGATTGTCGATGCGGCGGCTCTCGTGCCGTTCAGTTCCAAGAACAAGCAGACCGCCCGCTTCGGTGACCGCTGATTTCTCCTGGGCATGTTCAGTTTCGAGACCGGCGCCGATCTCCGCAGCCGGCGCTTCGAGATTGGCGGAAACGGTCGTCTGCAACCTGATTTGGAGATTTCCGCCCAACTGAATGTCGGTTCCTCGCCCTGCCATGTTGGTTGCGATTGTCACTGCGCCCAGCCTTCCGGCATCGGCGATGATCTGGGATTCGCGCTCGTGATGATTTGCATTCAGCACATTGTGCGCAATGCCCTCAGCTTGAAGCAGCAATGAAAGGCGCTCGGATTCAGCAATACTTGTTGTTCCAAGCAATACCGGCTGGCCACGGCTGTGTGCATCCCGGATGATTTCCAGGATCGCGACCTTCTTTTCGCTTTCCGTGCGATAGACCATGTCCGGGTCATCTTGCCGAAGCACCGGTTTGTTGGCTGGAAGCGGAACAACATTCAGATTGTAGACTGCCTGCAATTCCTCTGCGTCAGTTGTGGCAGTTCCAGTCATGCCGGAGAGTTTTGAATAGAGCCGGAAAAAATTCTGCACTGTCACGCTGGCAAGCGTCATGGTTTCCGCCTTTATGGGGAGGCCTTCCTTGGCTTCAATCGCCTGGTGCAGGCCGTCTGAAAGGCGGCGCGTTGGCATCATTCGTCCCGTGGATGAATCTATTAATACCACTTCATTATTGTGGATGATGTAGTGCTGGTCCCGGTGATAGAGCATGTGGGCCCTCAGGGCCTGGACGATGTGAAGCATCGCGGCCTGACTCTCGTTGGCATAGAGGCTCTGGCTGGCGTGCAAAAACCCTGCCTGCCGCAGTTCCCTTTCGGCAAATTCATTGCCTTCTTCGGTC
>JBAVOA010000193.1:0-4134 GCA_049691635.1 Aestuariivirga sp.
GTGTCAGGGTGTGGCTTGCCAGCGGCCACACCGATATGCGCAAGGGTTTTGGCGGATTGGCCATGCTGGTACAGGAGACTTTGCAGCATGATCCCCATGGCGGACAGCTGTTTGTGTTCAGGGGCAAGCGCGGCGATTTGATCAAGCTGATCTGGCACGATGGGCACGGAGCCTGTTTGTTTGCCAAGAAGCTGGAACGGGGGCGGTTTATCTGGCCAACAACACAGGGCGATGCAGTCACTTTATCTGCAGCCCAGCTGGGGTATCTTCTGGAAGGCATTGACTGGCGGGCTCCGCTCCGGACGCAGAGACCGGAACTGGCAGGGTGAACTGGTCACTTCGTATGGCCTGACACTCGGCAGGACAAATTGACTCGCGACAGAATGTGCAACTGCGGCTCAGTCTATTGCACAGCTATTATTTTACCATGGAGATTGATCCAAACCATCTGCCGACAGATACGAACGCCCTGCAAGCGCTGGTGCGTCAGTTGTTAGGCACAGTCCAAGCGCAAGACCTGAAGATTGCGGAGCTTGAAGCCCGCATTGCCAAGTTGAAGCGGTCACAATTTGGGCAATCGTCTGAGAAGATAGCCCTTGAGATCGAACAACTGGAGCAGGAGCTTGATGCGCTGCATGAGGAAGAAGCGGTTCAGGCCATGGCACGGCCTGCTGCGGTTCAGGCGCTGATTGAAAAGCCTTACCGTAAAGCTTTGCCAGAACACCTGCCGCGCCAAATTGAGGTGCATGAGCCTGCCTGCATTTGCCCGAACTGCGGCGGTGCAATGCGCAAACTGGGTGAAGATGCCACCGAAGTGCTGGATTATGTGCCAGCCTCATT
The DNA here is from genome assembly GCA_049691635.1 of Aestuariivirga sp. Lineage (GTDB taxonomy): Bacteria > Pseudomonadota > Alphaproteobacteria > Rhizobiales > Aestuariivirgaceae > Aestuariivirga. Next base: position 841 of record JBAVOA010000193.1, read on the forward strand.
CAAGGTGGTGAGGCATGTGCGCCCCAAACTGTCGTGCCGTGTTTGTGAGACGATTGTGCAAATGCCCATGCCGTCATTGCCGATTGAGCGCGGGAAGCCTGGCCCCGGTCTTCTGGCCCATGTGCTGGTGGCCAAATATGCCGATCATCTGCCGCTTTACCGTCAGTCCGGCATTTATGCTCGCGAAGGGGTTGATTTGGAACGCTCGACGCTGGCTGATTGGGTGGGCCGTTCGACGGCTTTGCTTGATCCCCTGATTGAAGCCTTGCGCAAAGATGTGCTGGGCTCCGATGTTTTGCATGGCGATGACACACCCGTTCCAGTGCTGACCCCGGGCCTTGGCAAAACCAAGACGGGGCGTTTATGGACTTATGTGCGCGATGGCAGACCCTATGGTTCGGATCAGCCACCTGCCGCAGCCTTCTTCTACTCGCCTGACCGCAAGGGCGAGCATCCGCAGACCCATCTCAAAGCCATCAAAGGCACTCTTCACGCTGACGGCTATGCGGTCAAGGGCAAGCCGCCGGATGAACGCCAGCGATATCGTGCAGACCATGCAGCACCGCTGATCGCAGACCTGAAGGCGTGGCTTGAAGCGACGCTACAGAAAATCTCTGGCAAATCCGAACTCGCCAAAGCCATGCGCTATGGCCTGTCACGATGGCCAGCACTGTGCCGTTACACAACCGATGGCCACATCGAGATTGATAACAATGCCGCTGAACGTTCCATCCGTGGCATTGCGCTGGGCCGTAAAAACTATCTCTTTGCTGGGTCGGACACGGGTGGCAACCGTGCCGCAGCCATCTACTCCATCACTGAGACTTGCAAACTCAACGCCATCGATCCAGAAGCTTATTTGCGTGACATCCTCGCCCGCATTGCCGACCACAAGATCAACCGCAGCACCGAACTGTTGCCGTGGAACTGGAAAAAGCATCAGGGTTCAGCTAAAATAGAACCATGAAGTTCACGCAAACATCCAGCAATCAGATTGTCCGTCTCAAGATCACACTTGATGACATCAAGCCCGCAATCTGGCGGCGCGTCGAGGTTCCGCTGACAACCAGCCTGCTGGCCCTGCATGAGGTGATCCAAGCCGTCATGCTGTTTGAGAACTATCACTTGTTTGATTTTGCGACAGGAACCCGTGGCGCAGAAACCCGTTACATCATCCCTGATCCAAACGACGACTTTGCCGATGATGACTTCGGAGATACCATGGACGCCAGCAAAACCGAACTGGGCACACTCATAGAGGTTGGCATCAAGCGATTGACCTACGCCTACGACTTTGGCGACAACTGGCAGCACACCATTCTCATTGAGGCTGTCGCTGCTGCCGATCCCACAATCATATATCCGCGCTTCATCGAAGGTGCCAATCGCGCGCCACCTGAAGATGTCGGCGGCATCCATGGCTTTGAAAACTTCCTTAACGTCATGGCCAAGCCCAAGCATCCAGAACATGCAGAGATCAAACAATGGTATGGCAGAACCTTCGACCCCAAGGATATCGCAGAAGCCGAGATCACAACCCGAATTGCCAAACTGGCAAAGCGCAAAAATACTAAAAAATCTGCCGCAGCAAAACCGACGCTCAACTGATAGCAAGCTCGACAAAGCGTTCCGCGTTACTCACCGGACGCTTACCAAGGTACAACTCTGCGCAATGAGGGAATCCAATAAATCGTTAAAAGTTGTCGCGATCTTGTTAGCATTGAAAGCCTCCTGAATTGACTAGTTCCGAATTCGGAACTAAAGTTATGCGTAGGCAGTCGGCATTGGGCCGCGCCTCTCCGGAGAGAAAGTCATGATTGACCCACAATTAAATCTTGGGCGAAGTGCCCTTCACGCGACAATGTGCTCGTTTCTCGGTTTGACTGCTCGCGATCTTGCTGAGATTGGCGAATTTTCCGAACGGTTCGCTCGAGACCTCTTGGCGGGCCGCCGCCCGTTCCCGCCAGATACGCAGCACGCTTTGGAGCAGTTGCTCGGCGACTTGGATACAATCACGCAGGCTTTCATCCTCGATTTCGATGAGGGCATGAGGACGAGCTATGTCTATCGCACAAACGAGCAACTCCGTGCATCCCCAGTGGGCAAAATATGGCACGCCAGGGGCAAGGCAGCTGGAGGATTCGTCGGGCCCTACAGGGCCGCGATTTTTGCCGCCTGGCGTGCGACGCAATATAAAGGTGTCAACGTCGAGCTGATTTTCGCCAGCACGCCCGAAGTGGCCGAATAAGCTGCGACGACTGCGCGAACCAAGACGGTTTTCTGTTAGAGCTTACGGGAGATCACCTTCCCGTCGAGTTTGTACAGGCAACCCATCGAGCTTTACGTCTCCACACTCGGCACTCGGGTATTGGGAGTATCATGCCTTATCCCGAACCGTCTTGAGCTCTTCAAAGATTTTTTTCCAGGACCGTGGAGGCAAGAGGCACATGTTATCTTCTCTTACGAAAGCACATCTCTTTTCAGTGCTATTGTTTTTGAAAATCTCCGGCCTTAGGTAGCAAGCGCAGGAAAGCGTAAGCCACCTTTGGCCTCGAAATTTCGAGGAACTAAATGGAAAATATCGGCCTTACGTGGGTTTTACTGTTTAGCTTTCTGATGACATCGCAGGTTCAAGCTGCCAGCGGCTATAAGTTTCAGTGGTGTCTCTTTGCCTTCACGGATGAACGTTTGGAGTGGAGGGGTGGCGTAAAACACAAACTCAGAAAAGAACAGCTCTTCAAAAAAGGTTCGGTAATAGAGTTTCCCTTGGACAACCAGATCAAGCGACTTGACGACAGCATCGTCAAAGATGGCCTTAACGACTTGAGAGTTGATCGGGGTTGTCATCTCTCGCCCCGAGGAAATCCCGTGGACAACTATTCCCTTTGGCATTTCGCGCGCAGAGTCGAACGTGATTCCCTTAACCTCCGGGATACTGTGAAACAGCACGCTGTCTGACCCATTATCGGCATTGAACCTTGACCCACCCGTCTGCAGTCTAAGACTCTGCATTGATTGAAGAAAACATGAATCAATGTGGGTCAACCTTGGACGCCGAAGTGGGTCAAAGTTGGGTGCCTATTCACAACCTTGCGACCGGAGTAATCGCGAGAGACTCTCTGTCGCCTTGATTTCCCAACTAGTTGCAGCTTGATCTCGCGCAAATGCTATCGCTTCGCGGAACGAAGCCTGTGCTACACTTGGCTCTCCGAGGTGCAGTTCAACCTCACCGCGAAGTCTAAGCAGTTCGGCAGTATAATAGTGTTCACCGATCTTGTTGGACTGGTTGAGACC
>JBAVOA010000194.1:0-1854 GCA_049691635.1 Aestuariivirga sp.
TCTTATCGGAGATGCCAACGGCGGTCGCGAAGTCGGGATTTCTTATTTGGAGGACAATGCTGGTCAAAGCATTGAAGTCACCCTCCAACTCACGTTCAATCAGCGCCCCGTTTGCAATGCGCCCCGCAGTTGCCACGCCCACAGATAGTTTTTCCGCTGTTCCCGAAGCGGTAAACCCCGAAATGGAAATTGGGCCCTGGGCCACAGCGTAGGCCCGGCCATCGGCCGCCACGAGGGGTGTCATAACCAGTTGGCCACCGGCCAACGAGCTCGCGTCGCCGATTGATGATACTGTGACATCAATCCTTTCGCCTTTGCCGACAAACGGCGGTAGAACGGCGGTTACAATAACAGCCGCAACATTCTTTGATTTTACGGATCCGGCGGCAACATTGACACCAAGGCGGTCAAGCATTGAGCGAATGGACTGATCTGTAAACGGGGAGTTTCGCAGACTATCGCCGGAGGCTTGAAGCCCAATCACCAAACCATAGCCTACAAGCTGATTGTCCCGAAGGCCCTGGACGGATGTTATATCCTTTATGCGTGAAGATGCGTCAGCTGTCCCCGCGTTGAGGGCCAATGCCAAGAGAATAGCAAATTTTCTCATAACCCGCCAACTTGCAGCGAGCCATCTGCTTTCACCAACGCCTTTATGGTTCTGCCATATTCCGGATTGCGGGCGTCAATGAGCTCGCCTTCGATACCCGATTGTAGTGGTATCAGGTAAGTTGAGATAACAAGGCCATTCTTTTCGAATGTCGCGCGCGTCAGAACGCCCTGAACTACGCTATCTTTCAATTTCAAATATGCCAGCGGAATTGGCTGTCCAGGAAGAAGCGTGCGTTTGGCATAAAGTCCCTCGACCTGCCGGCGCGAGAGCACATAGTTTTTCACGGCGGCGTCCGGAACGGTAAACTGCTTCTCAACAAGCATGCCTTGAACGATCTGATCGCCTGCATAGACAACAGTTGCCGGCACAGGAATCCCACGCGTGTCCGCCGCCGCAGAAGCCGATACCACAAAAGAGGCCGCAAAGCAGGCCGCTACGGCAAGACCACATTCTCTATGGTTGGCAATCGTGGCTCTCATCGAAGACTACCGAAGGCCCTTGGATACGGTGCCGGCCATATCGTCGGCAGCCTGGATCACCTTGGAATTTATTTCATATGCTCGCTGAGCGGAGATCAGGTCGGTAATTTCCTTGACAGGGTCGACGTTCGAACCTTCAAGGTATCCCTGCTCGATCTTTCCAAAACCGGTCTGTCCAGGCACTCCAGTAGTAGGTGAACCGGATGAAACGGTCTGGCGGAACAGATTGCCGCCAAGTTCTTCAAGACCAGCAGAGTTGGCAAAGCTGGCCAGGCTGAATTGGCCAAGCAGCGTCTGTGTGGTCTGGCCGGCTACCTGAGCATAGACTTCGCCTGACTGATTGATTTCCACGTTAATTGTATTTGCCGGGACGGTCATCGATGGCTGCACTTCATATCCATCCATTGTCACGATCTGTCCATTCTCATTTGTGTTGAACGCACCGGCGCGTGTATATAGCGTTTCACCGTCTGGTCCGTTGACCTGGAACCAGCCAGTGCCGTTTAATGCAACATCCAGTCTGTTTCCGGTATTTGCTAGTGGACCCTGTAAATGAACATTGCGGATGGCCGCCAAACGTGTGCCCAAACCCAATTGCGCGCCCTCAGGTATGGCGCTCGTCCCGCTGGTGTTTGGAATTCCGTTGGTCCGTTCAACCTGATAGAGCAAATCGGTAAATTCAGCCCGGGCACGCTTGAACCCAGTTGTGTTGATATTCGCAATATTATTAGCGATGACTTCGACATTGAGCTGCTGGGCGCT
>JBAVOA010000195.1:0-2110 GCA_049691635.1 Aestuariivirga sp.
CTGGAGCCAAGAATAATCCTAAGCTTTTCCTGCCGCCCAAGCATTGACCCGGATCAAAGATAATCCGATGATTTTACCAACCGGTCGCAGGGGGAGTACTCCAAGCGGGAGTGCCGAGGAAATGGCACCCGCCATTTGCCAACTTGGCAAATCGGCTCTATCAGACATGGAAAGTCACGCCAGCCTAGAAATTCTGCAATGGAGAAAGAGATGGCGATCGAAGAGCAAATTCTCCAGGCCGTCTATGACACTTCGCTTGATGCCATCATCGTCATCGACGATAAGGGCATGATACAGTTTTTCAACAGGATTGCGGAAAAACTGTTCAACTTTGCCACATCTGAGGTTCTCGGTCAGAATATCAAGATACTCATGCCTTCCTATTTCGCCGAGCATCATGACGGCTATATTGAGCGGTATCTACGCACCGGCGAGAAACGCATTATTGGCATCGGCCGGGTCGTAACCGGGCAAAAGAAGGATGGTTCAACATTTCCGCTGGAACTTGCGATAGGCGAAGCCAAAATCGGCGAACGCCGTTTCTTCACGGGCTTTATCCACGATCTGACGGAGCGTCAACTCGTCGAACAGAGGGTCCATGAGCTGCAGGAGGAGCTCGTTCATGCGGCACGGTTAGCGGGTCTTGGTGAAATTACGTCTATGGTTGCCCACGAGGTCAATCAACCGCTGTCCGCTTCCGGCACCTATCTTGAGGTCGCGCGCGAGCTTCTGGGATCAGAACGGGAGGAGGATCGGGCCCGTGGCCTGAAAGCCCTGGATCAGGCTACCACGCAGATCAGGCGGGTGGGCGAAACCGTGCGGCGTATCCGGGAGTTCGCCCGCAAGAAGACACCCGAATTGAGTGTGGAGGATATCAACCGCATCATTGAGGAGGCTAACGCAATCGCCTCGGTTGGCTCCAAGTCAAAACATATCCGGACGACATTCGATCTCTCCCCCTTGCGTCCGAGAACGAAAGTGGATCGTATTCAGATACAGCAGGTTATCATGAATCTTGTCCGCAATGCGATAGATGCGCTGTCAGCCCACGATAGGCGCGAGATTGTCCTGCAATCGCGGGTCAATGAGTTGGGCCAGATCGAAATCAGCGTCACGGATTCTGGACCAGGAGTTGAGGAAGCCACTGCAAAGCGTTTGTTTACGCCATTTATGACGACAAAAAAGGACGGCACCGGGCTTGGACTGGCAATTTGCCGTACCATTGTGGAGGCTCATGGAGGCAGGCTATGGTACGAGAAAAGCCCCTTGGGCGGAGCTTCCTTCAAGTTTACTTTGCCAACGAACACCTGAGCCGATTTGAAATTGCATGCAGACGCCTGAAATAATCCACGTAATCGATGATGATGAGGCCGTCCGGGAGGGCCTTTGTGCGCTGCTTGAAGCTAAAGGCCAAGTTGCACAGCCTCACGCGTCTTGCGAAGAATTCCTGAATGGTTTTTCAAGCGAAACGACCCTTTGCATTGTTACAGATTTGCGGATGCCCGGAATGGGTGGGCTCGATCTGCAAGATTATTTGCTCGAGAAGAAAATTGATTTGCCATTTATTGTGATTACCGGGCACGGCGATGTATCGAGCGCGGTCCGCGCCTTGAAGTCGGGTGCAGCGGATTTCATCGAGAAGCCGATCGATGGCAAGCTGTTTATCGCCGCGATTGAAAGGGCAATCGTGGCACGCCTCGCTGTTATGGCAAAGTCGGAGGAGGCCAGCATGGTCCATGAAAGAGTTTCGGCACTGACTCCGCGCGAACGTGATGTTCTTTATCATTTGGTGGAGGGCAGTCCAAATAAGATCATTGCCCATCAGCTGAGCATCAGCCCCAGGACGGTGGAAAATCACCGGGCGAGGCTGATGGTCAAGATGCAGGCCGACAGCGTGGCGGAACTGGTGCGAATGGCCCTGGCCGCGGGAATATCGGGCACCACAGACAGCTAGCCGGCCGGAATTCGATATAGGTGTTTTTCCGGACTGGAAGTTTCGCCCGAGCTGCCGGATATTGCCCCGCCAATGGAAAATCCCGTTTGGGTGTTGTCCGGAAACAGCTTGTCCTGGGGCCATTTCATGGCATCATTTCGCTTAGTGCCCTTGATC
>JBAVOA010000196.1:0-3242 GCA_049691635.1 Aestuariivirga sp.
TTGAAATGCGGCATAGCCCTGGTCGTACTTCCCCACCCAGCCCACCACCGGAAGATGAAGCGACGTCAGAAACATCATCAGCAAGAGTTTGAAAACCTGCGCTGTCATTCCCCTGAACCCGTTGTCCCCGGTCATCTTTTAATCGGGTTCGCAATCGTGAACCGCCGGGAAAAAGAAATCTACTGAAATCAGAACGGAACTTCGCCTTCATAACGGCGTTATTGTCCGGGCAAATTGCGCCAGCATCCCGCGGAGGTCACTTTGAGCAAGGTTGTTTACAAGATCGTCAGGCATGGCGAGGGCTGGGCCTACCAGGTCGACGGGACATTCTCCGGGACATTCCCGGACCATGACGCCGCCCGCGCGGCGGCACGGGTTGCCGCGGGCGAGCAACGCGTTTCCGGCAGTGACGTTGGGATCAGCTATGAGGATGCCAGCGGCACATGGCATGACGAACTGGCCCATGGCGATGACCGGCCAGATCCGGTGGTCGAGGGCTGACACGGCCGCTTATCATTCCGGCCGGTGTGTTGACGAAAGCCTTTCCTGCCGTCAAGCTCGGGCCATGGCAATGGGTCACCGCGTTGGTCTTGCATTCGCCGGCATGCTGCTGGGCGCCGCGGCTGGCGCCGGCGCCGGGCTGCTTGGCGGCCTGGGCTATACGGCGCTTGCCGATACGTCCGGATTTGAGGGTTACGCGGGGTTCGTCATTGGGTTCTGGATGCTTGGCGGCGTCGCTGCCGGCACGACCCTTGGGTTGATTGCCGCCTATAGAATATCGCGGCGGCGAAACCTCTAGGCCCGCCCCCAGGCTCTCAGGGAACAAATTCTCGCCTTGAAAGTTCTCTAGGAGGAATATTGCAGCGTGTATTGAAGCGGGGTTATCCGGATGAGACTGATATCGGTCATTGGGTTGCTGGTCATAGGGTTCGTGCTTGGCGCCATTTTCGGCGAACGGGTCATGGGCCTGTTTGGCGGCGTGGCGGGCACCGTGCGCGGCATGCAGCTCGGGGTTTGCGCGACGGTCAAGGCTTCCCAATCGGCAGGCATCCTCACCCAGGAGCAAGCCGACAAGCTGTTCACCGATACGGTGGGGCTCATGCGCAAGGGTGCGCCCAACGTGCCCGAAGGGAACTGGTTCAAGTCACGGCAGGATTGCCCAAGTTAAATCCGTCTGGTCCGCTGCGTGAACCCGGGCTAAGCTCGGCGCGGGTCAACAAACACGCGAAGCCATCCCATGATCTTCCGCCAGCTTTTCGACCAGACTTCGGGCACCTACTCCTATCTGCTGGCCAGCCGGCGGGGCGGCGAGGCGCTGATCATCGATCCGGTGCTTGAAAAGGTTGACCGCTACCTGCAGCTGGTGCGCGAGCTTGACTTGAAGCTGGTGAAGGCTGTGGATACGCATCTGCATGCCGACCACATCACGGGGCTTGGGGCGTTGCGCGACAAGACCCATTGCATCACCGTGATGGGCGAGCAGACCAAGGCCGATGTGGTGTCCATGCGGCTGGCCGACGGCGACAAGCTGACCATCGAGGGCCTCTCGCTCGATGCCATTTTCACGCCGGGGCACACGGATGATTCCTACAGCTTCATCATGGCCGACCGGGTGTTCACCGGCGACACGCTGCTGATCCGCGGCACCGGGCGCACGGATTTCCAGAACGGCGATCCCCGCGCGCAGTTCGAGTCGCTGTTCGGCCGGCTTTTGAAACTGCCGGACACCACGCTGGTTTATCCGGCGCATGACTACAAGGGCGATACGGTCTCGACGATCGGCGAGGAGAAGGCCTATAATCCGCGCCTGCAGGTGAAATCCGTCGATGAATATGTGAGCCTGATGAACAGCCTCAACCTGCCCAATCCGAAAATGATGGATGTGGCGGTGCCGGCCAACATGAAGGTGGGCCTGCACCAGGAGGAGATTGCACGGCGCGGCTGGGCGGTTTCAGCGCAGGCGGCGATGGGGCTTGTGGGGGCCGCCGATGTGGCGCTGATTGATTTGCGCGAACGCTCCGAGCGGGAGCGGCATGGCGTGATCCCCGGCGCGCTGCATGTGCCTTACACGGCGCTGCAGGAAAATATCGCCACCGGCGGCATGCTGCATGAACTGGCGAAATCGACGGGCAAGCGCCTGCTGTTCTGCTGCGCCTTCGGCGAGCGCTCGGCCATGGCGGTGCAGGCCGCACAGGATGCGGGGCTAGCGAGCGCCTGCCACATCCAGGGCGGCATGGCAGCGTGGAAATCGGCGAACGGTCCGCTGGCTTAGAAAGGTTTTCCATGTCACCTGAAACACTGCGCTATGCTTCCATCATGCTGCTCACCGGCATCGGCATTCCCGTGCTGGCGGCGCTCAATGCCCAGCTTGGCAACCGCATCGGTTCGCCCGCCGCTGCGGCCACCGTGCTGTTCGTGGTGGCGGTGATTGCGGCGGGGGTGGCGATGCTGCTCACCACGGGGCCCGCACCCTTCAGGCTGATCGCCGCCCAGCCGCCCTATCTCCTGACGGGCGGATTGCTGGTGGCCTTCTATGTGCTGTCGGTCACCTGGATTGCGCCGCGCTTCGGCATCGGCAACGCCGTTTTCTGCGTGCTGCTGGGGCAGATGATTTCGGCGGCGACGATCGACCATTTCGGGCTGCTCGGGGCCATGGTGAAGCCCTTGAGCCTGGCGCGCGCCAGCGGCATCGGCTTCATGACCCTCGGCGTGCTGCTGATCCAGCGGGCGTGAGTTCTTTCACGCTTTGCCTGTTGACAGTGTTGACAATGCAATGCCCACGGCAATCACTCCTGCTCCTGCCCAGACGCCCGCGGGATAGGTTTCGCCGAACCAGGCCACGCCGATGATGACGCCCACGGCGGCGGCGGCGTAGCCGATCTGGCTCAAGTAAGTTGGCCCGCCCACCTGCTGCAGGCGGAAGAACATCAGGAACATGAGGGTTGAGACGGCGAGCTGGCTCATGATGAGGAATGGGATTTGGGCAAGCGGGGTGAAATCAATCGTGCCGGTCTGGATGAGCGCCACAGCGGCGAGGAACGGCACGGCGGCGAGATTGGTGTGGGCGGCGAGCTTGCGGGGGCTCGCCCCTTCCGGCCAGGCCAGGGTGCGATAGACGTTTCCAATTCCGAGAAAGACCGGGATGAGGAGCGCTGCCAGAATCCACATGAGGCCGCCGCCTGCAAAATTTCCATGGCGCGAAAAAATGATGAGCACCGCGCCCACGAGGCCAACGGCAATTC
>JBAVOA010000197.1:0-4834 GCA_049691635.1 Aestuariivirga sp.
CCTTTGCAACACTTAAGCACCAGGACTGGCGGCTCTGGGCCTTGGGCATTGCAAGTCTCTTTGGCTACCATTTCATCTATTTCACCGCGATCAGAAATGCTCCGCCCGTTGAAGTTAGCCTCATCGCCTATCTGTGGCCGCTTTTCCTGGTGGTCTTTTCAGCTTTCCTGCCGGGCGAAAAACTGAGGCTTCACCACATCCTGGGAGTTGCCCTGGGATTGGCGGGGGCAATTCTGGTCATCACGAGGGGGCAAGGACTGGGGTTGAGCTCCGGCATAAAACTTGGCCATGTTCTGGCACTTCCCTGCGCTGTCATCTGGGCCGGTTATTCCGTGCTGGCCCGGCGCTTTGGCCATGTTCCAACCGATGTGGTGTCGGGATTTTGCCTTGCCGCTGCCCTTCTGTCATTTGCCTCCCATCTCATTTTTGAGCAGACTGTTTGGCCACATGGCGCAGGTGAATGGCTGGCTGTTGCCGGGCTTGGCCTGCTGCCGCTGGGAACTGCGTTCTATGCCTGGGACTTTGGATTGAAGCATGGAGATATCATGGTCCTCGGCGCCTCGTCCTATGCAGCCCCCCTGCTTTCAACCCTGGTCCTGGTGTCTTTCGGATATGCAGAGTTCCATTGGTCCATCGCATTGGCCTGCGCATTCATTACCGCAGGTGCTGTCATTGCGGCGAAGGACATGATTTTCAGGAAAACGGAATAAGATTCAAAAATTATTCTTGCGGGTTCTCAGTTCGGCAAATACCTCCGCGTCGGTCACCGCTTCAAGATTCAGAAACTTTCTGATCTCCGGGTTATCGCAGCGCATGAAGGGGTTGGTCTTGAGCTCGTCGCCAATGGTTGTGGGGCAGGTCATCTCGCCCCTTGCGCGCTGGGCCGCAACAACATTGGCGCGTTGCTGCAAGGCGCGGTTTCCCGGATCCACGGACAGCGCAAAACGGCAGTTGGCTTCCGTATATTCATGGCCGCAATAGACATAGGTTGAAGGAGACAGGGTGCGGAACTGATTGACCGAGTTCCACATTTCATCCATGCGGCCTTCAATGACCCGGCCGCAGCCCATGGCAAAAACCGTATCGCCTGCGAACAAGGAATACTCCGAGGGAATATGAAAGGCGATGTGCCCCTTGGTGTGGCCGGGGCAATCGAATACCTTGACCTCGCGGCCTGCCCAATTGAACTTGTCGCCACCCGACACCAGTATGTCGATCCCGGGAATTTTGTCGGCCTCGTTTTTCGGCCCGATGATCTTGCAGCCAAACAGTTCCTTGAGCCTGAGGTTTCCTGCGACATGGTCCTCATGGTGGTGGGTGGTAAAGATATGGGTCAGCTGCCTGCCAAATTTCCGGAGCTCTGCTTCCACCGCTTCGGCGTCTGGGGCATCAATGGAGGCGGTGGCGCCGGATTTTGAGTCGTGCACGATCACGCCATAATTGTCGGACCTGCACATGAACTGGCGCATATCGAGATGAGGCATATGATTTGCTAACCCTATTTTTCTTCGTTGATGATCCGTTAGGCCTAAAACGCTAAAAGCAGCCGTCATGGATGTTGTTGAACTGCGCGAATTCTACGCGAGTCCTCTGGGAAATGCTACTCGCCGTCTGGTCTCCGCGAAATTGCGGCCGCGGCTGGGTTCGCTGAATGATGCCTGTGTGCTGGGTCTGGGATTTGCCACGCCCTATCTTGATGAACCCTCTACTGGGACGGGCCGCCGCCTTGCTTTCATGATGGCGCGCCAGGGGGGCATTCACTGGCCGGAGGAAGGAGCGGTCCAATCGGCGCTGGTCGACGAGTTTGACCTGCCGCTGCTTGAAAGCACGGTGGATCTGGCTCTTGTCATTCACGGGCTGGAGCTTACGGACAGCCCGATCGAGATGCTGCAGGAAGTCTGGCGGGTCATGGCCCCGCAGGCCCGTTTGCTTCTGGTGGTCCCCAATCGCAGGGGACTATGGGCTGCCTTTGACTCCTCGCCCTTTGGCTATGGCCAGCCGTTTTCACGCACCCAGCTGGGCGGCCTGCTCAAGGAAGCCCGGTTTTCAGCAGTTTCTTGGACCCATGCGTTGCAGATGCCGCCTGTCAACAAAGGGTTTGTCCTCTCCGGCGCCGGTGCCATTGAACGGCTGGGTGACTGGATCAACTCCCGTTTCGCGGGGGTCATTATCGTTGAGGCGGTGAAGCAGGTTTACGCCTTTTCATCGGGAAAACGGGTCCGGCGCCTGATGCCGCGGCTCAGGCCGGTGCTGCTGCCTTCGCCGCTGCGCTTTGGCCCGGAGGAATGACGGGAAGCCTTTGCTTTTGTGACGGCTCCCAGTATGAAGGTCCAATCCTGTTGGAGCGGCGCCAGTAGGGCCGCCGCCGTACGATAGAGATTGAAGAACATGAGTGGACCAGCTGGATCAGACGTTGAGCTTGAAGATATCCGCCGCGAAATGGATGCCATTGACGATGGTCTGGTGAGCCTGCTGGAGCGGCGCTTTGCGGCAACCGAAAAAGTGCGCACCATCAAGTCAAAAAACGGCGCCCTCGGGGGCTCGGCCTTCAGGCCCGCGCGCGAAGCTTCCATCCTGCGCCGGCTCCTGTCGCGGCCTGAAAGCCCTGTGGCTCCGGAACTTCTGGTGCGTCTTTGGCGAAACATCCTGGCGCGCTCCACCCAGAACCAGGCCGATGTCATCATCCACATCAGCAAGAAACTCAGCACGTCGATGGGCTCGAGACTTCGCATCAGGGATTATTTTGGGACATTGCCGGTGGAAGAATACCGCGATGAGGCACAGGCCCTGATGCAGGTCAATGCCAGTCCGGGCGACATTTGCATTGTTGAAACCGAATCCCCCTGGGCGGAAGCTTTCGTCGAGGGCAAGGCTGGCCAGGCCAGGGTCGTTGCCTGTCTCCCCTTCCTGCGCGAAGACGACGTTCCTAAACTCCTGGTCTTCGGGCACTCGCCATCAGAACCAACCGGAGATGATGAGACCCTGATTGTGAGTGACGGGAAATTGCCCCGGGACTTTTCACCAGCGCCGCTGTGGCAGGTGAAACTCGGAACGCGGCGGGTGTCATGCCTGCCGGGCTTCCTGTCTGATCACGAAAGCCCGCTTGTTGGCCTCAACCGCTCCAATGCCCTGCTTGGCCTGATGGTGGCCGGGCGCTATCCTTCGCCGTTTGAGATCAAATCATGACCTCAGCTTCAGCCGCCGTCCGGCCGCTTCCCAAGGCGGGCATTCTTGGCATCTCGCCCTATGTGCCGGGCAAGAGCACGGCGAAGGGCAAGAAGATTTTTAAACTTTCATCCAACGAGTCGCCGTTTGGCGCCTCGGAGCAAGCTGTTGCCGCCTATCACTCCAAGGGCACAGCGCTGGCGCTCTATCCCGATGGTTCCGCCACGGAACTGCGCGAGGCGATTGCGGCGCGCTATGGATTGAATGCGGCATCCATTGTCTGCGGCGCAGGCTCGGACGAGTTGCTGCAGCTCATGGCCCATGCCTATCTGGCTCCCGGTGACGAGGCGGTCTATTCGCAATATGGATTTCTGGTCTACCCGATCGCCATTGCGTCCAATGGCGCCAAGGCCATTGTGGCCCCGGAAGTGAATTACCAGACCAGTGTTGACGAAATGCTGAAGTGCGTAACGCCCCGCACCAAGATGGTATTTCTGGCAAATCCGAATAATCCCACGGGGACCTATCTGCCGTTCAATGAAGTGAAGCGCCTGCATGCGGGATTGCCGAAGGCAACGCTGCTGGTGCTCGATGCGGCCTATGCGGAATATGTCCGGCGCAATGATTATGAATCCGGCCTTGAGCTTGTGGCCACGTCCGACAATGTGGTGATGACGCGCACGTTCTCCAAGATCTATGGTCTTGCCGGCTTGCGTTTGGGTTGGGCCTATTGCCCCGCTCCTGTGGCCGACGTGCTGAACCGTATCCGTGGGCCATTCAACGTAAGTGCGGGGGCCATGGCGGCTGGGGTGGCCGCGATCGGAGATCAGAAATTTGTTGAGACCGCCATCGCGCACAATGAGAAGTGGCTGGGCCTGCTGACCGGCCAGCTGCAGGCGCTTGGCCTGAAGGTCACGCCAAGTGTGGGAAATTTCCTGCTTCTTCATTTTGCTGCCGACGGAAAGAAAACAGCTGCGATGGCTGACGCCTGGTTGAACGACCACGGCATCATCTTGCGGCGCATGGAGGCCTATGGTTTGCCCAACTGCCTCCGCCTGACCATCGGCGGTGAAGAGGCCAATCATGCCGTGGTTTCGGCCCTGTCGGATTTTCTGAAATGAGTGTCCTGTTTGAACGCGTGGCGCTTATCGGCATTGGCCTTATCGGGTCGTCGCTTGCCCATGTCATCCGGCGGGAAAAGATTGCCAGTCATATTGCAGGCTATGCCAAGAGCGAGGAAACACGGAACACCGCCGTGCAACTGGGATTGGTTGACAGCATTCACCCGACGGCGGCTTCGGCAGTTGCCAATGCTGATCTCGTCATTCTGTGCGTGCCGGTTGGCGCCTGTGGAGCAATTGCACAGGAAATTTCTTCGGCCTTGAAGCCCGGAAGCATTGTCACGGACGTGGGCTCGGTCAAGGCTGCGGTGGTGCGCGATGTGGCGCCCTTTATTCCGGCCGGGGTTCATTTCGTTCCGGGGCATCCCATTGCCGGTACTGAGCAGTCGGGGCCAGCGTCTGGTTTTGCCGAGCTTTTTCTCAAGCGCTGGTGCATTCTCACGCCACTTCCCGACAGCGATGCGTCTGCCGTGGCACGGCTTGAAAAATTCTGGCACCTCTGCGGTTCGGACGTGGAATTGATGACTCCCGAACACCATGATCTTGTC
>JBAVOA010000198.1:0-1965 GCA_049691635.1 Aestuariivirga sp.
CGTCCGCGTCTATCGCATCAGCTTTTCCGGCGAGCAGTCCTACGAAGTAGCAACGCCATCAAACCTGGGCCGGGGACTGTGGAATGCCATCCTCGACGCCGGAAAGGAATTGGGCATTGAACCCTATGGCACCGAGGCGCTGCATGTGCTGCGCGCCGAAAAAGGCTTCATCGTCATCGGCGACGAGACCGATGGCACGACAACGCCGATTGACGTGGGCCTTGAAGGACTCGTGTCACAGAAGAAGGCGGATTTCATCGGCAAACGTTCGCTTGAGCAGAGCTATCTCAAGGGTCCGGACCGCAAGCAGCTTGTCGGTCTCCTCACCGAGGAACCCACCGATGTGCTGCCCGACGGCGCCTATGCGGTGCGCCATGTGAAAGACAAGCCGCCGATGGAGATGATCGGCCATGTCACCTCATCCTATCATTCGCCGACGCTTGAGCGCTCCATCGCCATGGCGCTGATCCAGAATGGCCGGGCCCGGATGGGCGAAACCCTTTCCTTCCCCATCGAGGGCGGCAAGGTGATCCGCGCGAAGATTGTCGATCCTGTTTTCTATGACAAGGAAGGAGCGCGGCAGAATGTCTGAGCTCTATATTGAAACACCCCTCGCCCACCGGGAAGCGCCGCACGGCCTGAGCATTGATCTCCGCGAAATTTTCGATCGCGGCATGATCGATCTGCGCGGCTCCGCCAGCGACAAGAGATTCATGGCCGCCGTGAAGAAAGTTCTCGGCCTTGATTTGCCGAAGACGCCGCGCACCAGCGTGTCCTGGGGTGATGTGAAGGCCCTGTGGCTCTCCATTGACCAGTGGCTCATTCTCTGCGCGCGCGCCAAGGCCAATGAACTGACGGCGGCTCTCGTTGCCGAACTGGGTTCCATCCATTCCCTCGCCGTCAATGTCTCCGACATGCGCGCCGTGCTGCGCCTTGAAGGCGAAGGGGTGCGCGAAGTGCTGCTCAAGGGCTCCTCACTTGACCTGTTGAGCGATGACTATGGCCCCGGCACGGTGCGCCGTATGCGCTTTGCTGAAATCGCGGCGCTGCTGCATGTGGTCGAGGACACGGTGTTTGATGTCTATGTGTTCCGCTCCTATGCGGACTATGCGTGGGACTTCCTGCTTGCCACCGCACGTGGGCCGGCAGCAGTAAAGCTATTCGGCAAGCAGGACATCAGCGTCCAAGGTTAAACCTGTCATCCGGCGCATGGCGGCGTTAATTGTTGCTGCGCATCCGCCTTGCAAGGGCTGCTCACGAAGTTGTGTGAAAATGTTCAAGCCCGCGATTGGTCCGTGCGTGAAGAGTCATCTTTTTTATCACTTAACTCGTTGATATTAATGTTATAAAAATAATTGTAACATTTAAAATGATATTTTACTTGCGGAACTCTTTTGGCATCCCACATCTCAAACACCACGCCAATCATGGTGCGGTTTTTTGAATGTAAGTATCACAAGAGGAACTATCATGAAGAAGTTTGCAATCTCCCTTATCGCTCTCGCCGCCCTTTCGACGGCTTCGTTCTCCGCGGGAAACCACACCAATGATCTGCGCGAGTCAGACACCTATTTCGGCAAGTATGCCGAGCAGGTCCAAGGCAGCGCCACCGCGGTCAACGCGCTTGCCGTTGCCAATGATGGCCAGGACCTCAGCAACTTTGAGCGTTTGAAGAAGATCTCCGAAGAAAACACCAGTGGCCGCCACTAATTGGCCCACCAAACAAAAACAGGCCGGGCGTGCAGCCCGGCCTCAAGCCAAATTCCTTCACAACGACGTGAGCAATTATTGATTGGTGTCACAGGTGCGTGAGCATCAGGTGCGCCCTCGCGCCCTAAACCGCTGAAATCACGGCAACAGACGATCACATTTACAATTCTAATCTTTCCGGTCTGCGGCAACCGGCAATTCCCGGTGAAACTTATCCGCACCCCAGCCGTTTTCATTATCAGATCAGTTAATGAC
>JBAVOA010000199.1:0-1660 GCA_049691635.1 Aestuariivirga sp.
GGGAGATAGACGCGATGGAGGCCTGACAAAAACGGACAGTCAACGGTAAGGCTCGCGGAGGCAGCGACCGCATTGAACCAACCACACAGCGGCCCCCACCTCCATGCCCGGACAACTCCGGCGTGAAACACTTTAGCTAGGGCCAGGAGGATCTTCGCGATCTTCTCCCGTCAGCAACTCGGCCTCTTGCGGTTCAAGTGCCTGCAGATCGGTCAAAATGCTCTGCAACACCTGCCGGCGCTGCTGCAACCCCTTCTTCGGAATGTCCCGTGTCTGCGGTTCCTGTGCCGATTCCGGCAAATTCACCATCGCTTCGGCTTCCCCCAGGGTGGCGTATTTGTAGGACTCAGTATATTTGTGGTTCGCACCGTAAATTTTGATGAGGATGTCTTCTGTTTCAGCGTCAAACACATCGAATGTAGGATTCACCACCGTGTGATGGGCGAGACCTTCAAGCTTGTCGATCTGAGCCTTGAGGTCATCGCTTCGCAACCGGGCGCTATACATGGAATTGACTTCAGCCATAACGTCGTCTCCTTCCAGGGTTGATTCTGTATAACCCCGTTTGCTAGGTTCAACAGCTAGGGATTCCCCTTGAGGCCCGGAAGGGTTCTTACCGAGCGCACTGAAATCAGGCTCGGCTCTGTTGCTCTCGTCCAATCTGCCCGTCATACCGATTGGAAGACTTGAACAGTTCAAACTGCCCTTCCTTGGCGTAGGGCGCCACACGATTCCGTAAACCTTCCATTTCAGCGACGGTCATCGGCGTGAACGTCCGCGCGATGGCAAGGTTCTGTCGCAGCACCTCGCGTGAATCGATTCCGCTAACCACAGTCGCCACCGGCAAGCTCAAGACATACCGCAAGGCTTCTGCGGGAGTGACGACGCCTCGTTTGACGGCGTCTCCGTTTCCGCTCAGCGATTTCATCGCCAGTGGCGCAATGCCGCGGTCATTCAGAACCGGCAACACCGCCTGCTCGAAACTGCGGTAGGTCCCATCGAAGACGTTCAGCGGTAACTGACAGGTGTCGAAGGGAAAGTCGTGCTGCAACATCTTGAGATGGATCGCCGGATCTTTGTGGCCAGTGAACCCGAGAAACCGAACTTTGCCTTGCCGCTTCGCCTCCAGCATGGCCTCGATCACACCATCGGGAGCAAAGTGTCGATCGGGGTCGTTGGCGTAAATCACTTCATGAATCTGCCAGAGATCAATGTGGTCGGTTCGCAGTCGGTGGAGCGACTCTTCAAGTTGTTGCATCGCCACCTGCTTGCCGCGTCCGTGTGAACAAACCTTGGTCATGAGAAACACCTGCTGCCGACGACCCTGCAACCCCTTCCCCATACGCTCCTCGGAGACGCCATGGTTGTATTCCCAGGCGTTATCCAAAAACGTGATGCCGGCATCGATGGCTTCGTGTAGCACCCGAATCGCTTCAGCCTCCCCGTCGATCCGACCCAGGTGAGCGCCGCCAAAACACAGGGCGGAGACTTCCACCCCGGTTTTTCCCAACATGCGCCGGGGCACCGTTCCGGAGCCGGGCTCCGACGTTGCCGTCAGCGCCTGCCGGTCGGCCAAAGCCTGTGCCAACGCATGAGGACCATTCAAGGCCAGCACCGAGCCCGCCATGCCGAGCGTTTTCAACAGCTGTCGACGATCGAC
>JBAVOA010000200.1:0-3059 GCA_049691635.1 Aestuariivirga sp.
CACCACATCGCCCCCTTCGTTGGCCGTGCCCATGTGGCTTACCAGCCCACCGAACAGGTTGTCGGCATTTCCAAGCTGGCCCGCGTCGTCGAGATTTTTGCCCGCCGCCTGCAGACCCAAGAAACCATGACGGCGCAAATTGCCAATTCGATCTGCGCCAGCCTGAAGCCAAGGGGTGCCGCCGTGATGATCGAGGCGGTCCACACCTGCATGTCCATGCGCGGCATCGGCAAGCGCAATGTGGCCACCATCACCACCCAGTTCACCGGCGAATTCAAATCCAATCCCGCCATGCAAGCGCGCTTCATGGAACTGGTGCGCTCGCCGTCGGGCGGTTTCTCGCTCTAATGGCCAGCGCCCTCGATGAAACGACGGCGCTGCATCTCCAGTTTGATGAGCATGGCCTGATTCCCGCCATCGTCACCGATGCGCGCGACGGCACCGTGCTGATGTTCGCCCACATGAACCGTGAAGCCCTCGACATCACCTTTGTCACTGGCCAGATTCATTTCTACAGCCGCTCGCGCAGGGCCCTGTGGAAAAAAGGCGAGACTTCCGGCGAAACCTTCACCGCCATCAGCATTCTCACCGACTGCGACCAGGACGTGCTGCAGATCAAGGTGACAGCCGAAGGCCACGGTGCCGCCTGCCACACCGGCCGCCGGTCCTGCTTCTACCGCAGGATCATCAAGGGCGAACTCGAGTTCATCGACAATGACAAGCTCTTCGACCCGAAATTCGTCTACGGGAAATAACTTTCCATGCGAGCCGGAGCCCGGTGTACGCCTGAGGGTTAGTTTTCGACGGACCTTGCCAGGTCGAGGTAGCCGGACAATTCGCCCACCCATTTGCGTGATCCGCTAGTGTCGGAACACTCGGCCGCCTCCTGCAGTGCGGCGCCGATGTCGGTGATGGCTGGAAATCCGAACATGCCTCCGGCTCCCCGCATTCCGTGCGCCAGAACGACCACAGTTGAAAAGTCGGCCTCATCCAACGCCTGCTGCATCACAAGGACATTCTGTCTGCAGTTCTGCAAAAACAGGGGCGCTCGATCTGAAAACTTTGGGTTCCGCGGCTTGGCCATCACGTCGGGCTGGCTGCTTTCCTCTGCCGACGACAAAGGCGCCGCCTTGGTATGCGCGTTGATCGCTTGCAGCAGCACCTCCTGTTTGATGGGCTTGGTCAAGAAGGCCGTGCATCCTGCCGCAAGGCACATTTCCCGGTCCCCCTTCAAGGCGGATGCTGTCAGAGCGATGATCGGTGTCAGCGGCCGGTCGTTTGCCCGTTCCCATGCCCTGATCGCCCGCGTCGCCGTCAAGCCGTCCATTACCGGCATTTGCCGGTCCATCAAGACAAGATCATAGTTTCCACTCATGAACTTTTCACGGGCGATGGCCCCGGTCTCGGCGATTTCGACTTTGTAGGGTGTGTCCTCCAGATAGGCCAACGTGATCATGCAATTGTCGGGAGAATCCTCGGCCAGAAGAATACGCAAAGCCGGCAACGGAGCCTCGATATCTTTTCCGACCGACATGACCGCCGGCCGGCTGGCCGCAGCCCAGATCTCGAATGGCACGGTGAAGGAAAATACGCTGCCCTTCTCGACTTCACTTTCAACCCAGATACGCCCGCCCATCAGTTCCACCAGGCGCTTTGAAATTGTGAGCCCCAACCCTGAGCCTCCGAACCTGCGTGTCGTGGACGTATCGGCTTGGGTGAACCGTTCAAATACCTGGTCCAGCTTTTCTCGCGCAATGCCGATGCCGGAGTCTGAGACTGTGAACTGCAATGCAGTCGGGAGGGAGGAACCCGCATCCCGCTTGACCCGAAGCGACACTTCTCCGGATGGCGTGAATTTGATTGCGTTGCCAAGCAGATTGAGCAGGACTTGCCGCAGCCGTGTCGGGTCGCCGACAAGTTCGGTGGGCACATCGGTGGCGATGTCGCATTCCAGTGTCAGGCGTTTCTCCTGGGCCCGGGGTGCGACCATCTCCATCACGATCTCCAGGTGGTCGCGCAAGGAGAAGCCGGTCCGCTCCAGCTCCAGCTGCGAGGCTTCGACCTTGGAAAGATCGAGGATATCATTGATGAGATTCAGCAGATTGTCGCCCGCGCGCCGGAATATCTGGACATACTTGTCTTGCTCCGGAGACAGCGCGGTCTTGGCCAGCAGGTCCGCGATGCCAATAATCGCGTTCATCGGTGTCCGGATCTCATGGCTCATGCTTGCCAGAAAATCCGACTTGGTTCGGTTGGCGCTTTCGGCGGCGGCCTTGGCCTGCTTCAGTTCCATCTCGACCCTCTTGCCCTCCGTGACATCGCGTGCCGCGGCGAAAACCCCCTGCAGCGTGCGGTTCCGGTCGTAAAAGGTCGTCGCATTGTATGACACTACCGTCTGCTTGCCATTGCGGGCGCGCGCCGTCAGTTCATAATCGGTTACCGATTTTTCGCTCAGCACACGCTTGATTCCCGCTTCGGCCCGCTCCGGATCGGTGAAACAGCTCTTGAACGGCGCGCCAATCAGCTCGTCGCGCGTGCAGCCGGTGAGGGCCTCCATCTGCTTGTTGACGTCGGTGATAATGCCGGAGGGATCGGTGGTCATAAGCGCATCGATGTTGGATTCGATCAGGGAGCGCGTGTAGAATTGCTGGTCGCGCAGGCGTTGGTCAGACTTTTTTTGCTCCTCTTCGACCAGCTTGCGGGCCGTATTGTCGGTGCCAATCAACAGATAGCCGATAATGGCACCCTGCGCGTCGCGCAGCGCCGTAACGGACACCACCGCCGGGAACCGGCTCCCATCCTTGCGGATATAGGTCAGTTCGTAGATGTCCTCGATCTCGCGCGAGGCCTTGAACACCAGGGCCTCGAAGCCCGGAGTAATTGGGGCTGAGAGTTCGACGCTCAGCGCCTTGGCACGTGCGATCAGCTCCTGCGGATCGGAAATATCGGCTGGCGTGATCTTGTTCATCACTTCTGCCGCCGTATATCCGAGCATCCGCTCGGCGCCGACGTTGAAGATCTGGATGACGCCCTTCGCATCGGTGGCGATGCTCGAGAAG
>JBAVOA010000201.1:0-9739 GCA_049691635.1 Aestuariivirga sp.
CGTTGCCGTAGATATCGTGCGCGGTGGCGAGACGATCGGACGGCTGGTCCTGATCGCCGACGTGCGGCCAGTGCGCAGCCAATTGCTGTGGACCCTGCTGGCCACGGTCATGGCGGCGCTCCTGGCCAGTTTAATTGGTGCCGTGATCGCCGTTCCCCTGCAGCGCCGCATTACCGTGCCGATCCTGTCGCTCATCGCCGCCATGCGCCAGATCAAGGAATCCCGCCACTACACCACGAAGGTAAACCACACGGCGGATGATGAGACCGGCGACCTCGTCGACACCTTCAACCAGATGATCACCGAAATCAGCTATCGCGACAACGCCCTTGAGAGAATGGCCTATTTCGATCCGCTGACCGGCCTTGCCAACCGGCAATATTTTCAAAAACAGGTCGAGGATTATCTCGGCACATTGAGAGATAAAGACTTCAGCGCCGCCCTCTATCTCCTTGATCTCGACGAATTCAAGCAAATCAACGATGCCTTCGGCCATACGACAGGCGATGCCCTGCTGATGAACGTGGCGGCAATCCTCAAGCAAGAAACGGCCGATGACTGTATCCTGGCGCGGCTTGGAGGCGACGAGTTCGTCATTGTCGCCAGGAACGTCTCGTCGGAAAGCGGGGCCCAGGAGAAACTGGCGCCCTTCATTGCCGCGCTCTATCAGCCCTTGAAAATTCTCCGGCAGGAGATGCGCATTTCAACCTCCGTTGGTGTCGCCATGATCCCGCGCGACGGCAAATCAATGGATGAGTTGATGCGCCGGGCCGACCTTGCCCTCTACAGCGCCAAGCGCGAGGGGCCTGGTCTGGTTCATTTTTTCCAGCCCGCCATGGAAGCTGCGGTCAAAGCCCAGGCGGATACGGCCCAAGCCCTGCATCAGGCCATCAGCAACAATGAATTTGAAAGCCACTACCAGCCGCAATTCGACCTGTGGACCGGCGATGTCCACGGTTTCGAAAGCCTGATCCGCTGGCGCCGCCCGGAACGCGGGCTCATTTCCCCCGACCAGTTCATTTCCGTGGCGGAAAATACCGGCCTGATCCGTCCGATCGGGAACTGGATTCTGCGCAACAGCTGCCGGCATGGGCGCACGTGGATTGACGAGGGCCACGGCGAACGCGAAATTTCCGTCAACATTTCGGTCGTGCAGCTTCTGCAGGCCGACTTCCCTGATGAGGTCAGCGCCATTCTGCGTGAAACCGGCTTTCCGCCCCATCTCCTTTGCCTCGAATTGACCGAGAGCCTGTTCATTGGAAAATCGGTCGCAAAAGCCAAGGCCGTGCTTGATGATCTCAAATCCCTCGGAATTTCGCTCGCCCTCGATGATTTTGGCACCGGGTATTCGTCCCTGTCCTATCTGGAAAAACTTCCCTTCGACACGATCAAGATTGACCGGTCATTTGTGAAAGGCATTGAGGACAACCCCGGCAAGCGCAGCCTGCTGACGGGCATCATTTCGCTCGGCCACTCCCTGGGCCGCGTCATCGTGGCGGAAGGGGCCGAAACAGCAGGCGAAGTCCGCCTGCTGCGCGAACTGGGCGCCGACATCGTGCAGGGCTACGCGCTTTCATGGCCGGTGGCGGCTGACAAGGCAATTGCCGCCGCCCAAGCGGCCTCAAGAACCTATGCGGAGAAATTTGGCGGGCACGTCGCCAAGGCCTCGTAAGCACAGGCGAGGCCGCCGCAAAATCGTTCATCCGACGGAGGGCCGCAACAGCCGGGCAGTTTTCAAAACCGTGTCGTGAGCTCGGTGAGCCATGCCGGCGATGCTGCCACCAATACGGCTTCGAGCGGTTTATCAAGACCTGCGAGAATCAGTCCGCCTGCCAGGACGAGCGTTGCGCCGAGGAAGGCCTTGAAACCCTTCCCGGCCTTTAACATACGATGGCGGGCGGGCTGAAGAATACCGCGCGAAAGGGATCCGATCAAAATGAGCGGAACCGCAACGCCCACGGCAAATGCCGCCATCGTGGCCGCCACGTTGACGAGGTCTTTGCCCTGCGCGGCGAGCAGCGAGGCAGCCCCCAGGGTTGGGCCTACGCAGGGGCTCCAAACGGCGCCAAGCAAAATGCCAACCGCAAATTGGCCGGCGGCGCCTTGGCCTGCAATTTTGGAAAGCCTGGCCTCGGCCCATGCCGCCACCGGTCCCGATGCCAGGGCCAGGGCCAGTCGGCCCTGTAAAAACGGCACCAGCAATATAACTCCGATGAGGACAAGCAAGGCGGCGGCAATTGCCCTGAAAACACCGCCATCAAGCCCAATCGAAAAACCGAGCACGGCGACGAAGAGTCCAACCGATACGAAGGACACCACGACACCTGCCCCCAGCGCCAGCGGGCCCGACCTGCCCTGCGCGGCAGCGCTGCCAAACACGACGGGCAGAAGCGGCAGAACGCAGGGCGAGAGGATTGACAGCGCGCCGGCCAGGAACGCGAGGCCAAGGCTGGTTAACATCTGATCCTTCAGACGGCGCTGGCTAATAATTTCTCAATCGATGCGGGGTCCGTGTCGCCAACGGAGCGCGCCATCTCCTGCGCGCCCTTGAAGGCAATCAAGGTGCTCTGCGTCTGGGCACCCATGGCGCGGACCTCGTCCTTCTGGGAATCGAAATCGATGCGAAAGGCCACCATGTCCTTGAATTTCGCGCTGCCAAGCAAACCATTGATGATAGGATCTTGCGCCTTGCAGGTCGGGCACCAGGAGGCGTGAATTTCAACCAGTATGGATTTTTCATCCTTCTGGGCCGCTTCAAACGCCGCGCGGGTGTAGGGCGTGACGCCTGCCGCGTGGGCGGGGGCAGCGGTAACAAAGGCCATTGCGGCCAATCCCAGGACTTTGCGGCGCGTCAGCATGGAAGAGGTCTCCCGTTTTCAATGGAGCCTGTCATAGCCTGCTTCAGGCTTTGCTACGTTCACGATCAGGCGGGAGCTGTTCACGAATGCGTTTTCGATTAACCTGTTCCCTGGCTTCAGCTCTTTCCGGACGGACAGCCAAAGACGCGCGGTTAAAAGACAGGCAATCTATAATAACTGGATAGCCTTGCAATTCATTGTCACGGTTCACGTCCAATGTATCGACGCTCATGGCATCCATCTCGACCTGAACCGAGCTGTTTTCGATATGCTCTTTGTCAAAAATGATCGTGCCCGCAATCTTGCGGACCATGCCCTGATATTTTGCCCATATGCTGTGCCTTACCGTGAAACTCACGGTGACGTGTTCGAGATCAATCGTATAATTGTTGGACGCAAAACCCGGGGGGATGAATGCCATTAAGGCAAGCAATGCACTGGCTATCACGGCAGTCCTGCTCATCGTGTCCTCCACGTTTCCAGTTGCCCTTCCGGCGAATTTGGCAAGCAATTGAGGGGATTGTCAATGGCGAAGGCCGGTATCCGCTTCAGGGATCAAAGCGGTATCCGTTCGCCTCCCCGGCTATGCCGACTAAGGGCCGATACTGTTGCAGAAGTCGGTAGCGTCCTCCGCGTACGCAATAAAAGAATCCAAACGGAGTGCTGCGCGAAACAATCATGCGCAGTAACTTGATTTTTTGAATCAATATTGCCCGTCAAGACGTCAAAAATACTTTTGCAACAATATCGGCCAAGAGCGGTCATTCCTGAATTTTGGAGCGAACAGCAATCTCGAGCCCATTGCGGTCGTGCCAAGGGTGTCGCGACTTGGTTGGTTATTGCACTGCCAGCGGGGCGGCACTGACGCGCCGGAAGAGTGCGAGCGCAATCATGCAGACGACCAACATCAACGATCCAAGGATGAATGCGACCCCTGCATTCCCGGCCCGGTCGGCCAATCCGCCGGCAAGAGCTGGTGCTACCATCATCACACCGTAATAAATGGACCAGAATACACCCATCCCAAAGGCGCGGGCCTCGGGCGGAAGGATCAGAGACGGCAAGGTCATTATCGGTCCAGCACACTGACTGAACAGCAAACCCACAACAACAAAGATCATCGGAACCGCCGCAGGTGGCGCATAGAGGGCCAGCGGCAACAGGGGGGCATATCCCAGAAGGCTTGTCATAATGACGGTATCGTGACGCCCGGTTCTGTCGGCGAGAATGCCGCCAAGCGGCAAGAAGATCGAAAAGACAATCATGAAGACACTCGTCATCGAACCGGCCGATGTCAGGGACCACCCTTGCTGGTTCAGCAGCGCAGGCCCAAAGTTGAAGACCATTGCGAGCGCGGCATTGTAGAGCCCCCAGATGACTGCTGCCAAAAAGAGGGCGAGCACCGGCAGTTTCTGGACCTTGATCCGGACTACTGACACTGCCGTATTCTCGGGTGCGCGATAGATGAGAAGGAACAACACGAGGCCTGCGGCGACAAAGGACAAGACGGCAGCCCAGGCAAGTGCGAGCCCGCCCATTGCCGCGAGGTTCGGCAAGATCAGCAGGGCCAGCGCAATTCCAACGGGCCATGAATTGATATAAATCGCCATCGCTGTCGCGATCTCGCGTCCGATGAACCAGTCTACCAGCATCTTTGTCATTACGACGTTGATGATGACACCACCAACACCAGCCAGCACTCGTCCTGCCACTAACGATCCCCAGCCGGTCCCAAAGCCGATCAGCGCGCCGCCGATAAGCATTAGTATCATGCTGAGGCCGACGATGCGTTTGTCTCCAAAACGGGCCGCGATTGCACCGCCGGGGATTGCGACAATCACGCCCGGTGCCAGATAAAGACCGATCAGCAGGCCGATATCTGCCAGGCTCACCGCATAATCCTCGATGATGAGCGGCGACAGCGCGGCAACCGACTGAAACTGAAATGCCATCGTCAGCCTGGTGACGAAAAGCACAACGAGGATGGACCAACGATTCGTGATGGCGAACACTCCTGAGCCGACAACCATCCGATGGCCGGTATCATAGGACTGAAGTTGGCGCGAATTGGCTTCATTAGCAAGACCGGGCCTTGGCAAATGGCGTCGGCGATCCGGCAGACCATGATCGCATTGGGTCAAATTGAGAAGTCACAAGGTGTCCGTCGCATGTCTGCTGTCCGGCTTATTGCGGGCAGAAAGAAAAAGATTATTCATGATGAATGCCTGCGAAAGCTCCAATGGTTGGAAAGGGTCCACACCATGAGAAGCGTTGCCCCGCTATTCGGCGAGGCGGCCTTCATAGACCTTGTTCAACCGAACATGTTCCGGCCAGAAGCGGCGCGGCGTCCTGTCCTGCGGCAGGTCGATGAGGTTGCCGATAGGGACATGCCATCCGCCGGCAATGCGCAGCAGCTGATTGCGGTTGGGAAGGTGCCGCTGGGTGATGACATGTTTTGTATCCGAGCCGTCGGGCGGGTTGGAATCGCGGTGACAGTGCTGGACTGTCACCGCGATATGGTTTTCCCGTCTTTTCAAACCGGGCTCAGACCCAATCGTTCCAGCCTCACTTGTCCGCGAGCAGGTCGAACGGGCCCATTGCGTGGAGCTCAACAACGGTCTCGTCGATCGCTTTCAAATCATGATGATCTCCGCCGCTCATCCAGAAGAAGGAGCCTGGCACGAGGTCGTCGCCGGCCATGACATCGGCCTTGATCCCCCAGGACACTTTTGCATTGCCCGAGACAATGGTGACGAATTCGGCATTGGTGTGGGTGTGGCTGCCGATTTCGAGTCCGGCCGGGATTTTCAGCCGCACGGCGAAGGGGCCAGGCTTGGACGGGTCGCCGTAAAGCACGGCAATCTGAAGGCCTTGGGGCTGACTGGGATCAAACAGTCCCCAGGCCAAGGTGTCTGAAGATACAACGCCGTGTTTCATGCCGTCCGCCACTGCGGTCCGGGCGGGCGTCAGGAAGACCAATGACGTCAAAGCGCACAATGCTGCAAGATG
This sequence comes from Aestuariivirga sp., assembly GCA_049691635.1. Classification (GTDB taxonomy): domain Bacteria; phylum Pseudomonadota; class Alphaproteobacteria; order Rhizobiales; family Aestuariivirgaceae; genus Aestuariivirga. The sequence goes on from JBAVOA010000201.1 coordinate 5,868, forward strand.
TAACTTAGATCGATAATTCATAATATCCTCATTTAAATTGCGGCTGCATAAAGATGCAGGCGGGGGGTGACGTGTCGCAGAAGGCGGAAATTTCACGTAGGGTCAGATCGCTCCATATGGTGGCAAAACGGCCACGCGCGCAGGAATTGGGGTGGCAAATAGTACTTCGGGGTGGCAGAACGATCGGCGGGAGTTTTTTGCAATGACCACTGTCCACACCGTTTCCATTGTCGTTCCGGCCGAAGCCAATCCTTCGGTTGTCGTTGGCTTTTATGATGCATTTTGGGCTGCAGGCGTGCTGTGGAACCGCGTCATGGGCGAGCCGGAAAGGCCAAGCTTCAAGCCGGAACTTGTGGCTGTTTCGCGTGATCCCATAACCACCAGCACCGGTATCAGGATTGTGCCCGAACGCACATTGGGCGATGGCCCAGCAGGAGATATCGTGCTGGTTCCCTCCCTGTACATAGACTCCGGTCATGGCTTCGGCAGCCGCAATGGCGGAATTGTGGAGTGGGTGAAGCGTGCCCACGCAGCTGGCAAACCGATATTCTCCACCTGCACCGGTGCGTTTCTGCTGGCTGAAGCGGGACTTCTGGATGATTGCGATGCAACCACCCATTGGGCTTATGTTGATTTGTTGAAGTCGGAATATCCGCGCGTCCGGGTGCACGCCAACCGGGTTCTTGTGGCGGCAACGGCCGAAAGCGCCATTGTAACCTGCGGCGGTGGTGCATCGTGGATGGATATGGCGCTTTATCTCATTGGCAGGTTTGCCAGCCCTGAAGCCGCCATGCAGTTGGCCAAGATACAGATGTTCGACTGGCATCACCAGGGGCAGACTCCCTATTCGCGCCTGCACACGCATGGGCAAACGGGCGACCGGCTTATCCACGATTGCCAGGAGTGGCTCGCCGATCATTATGCCGATGCTGATCCCGTCATGGCAATGATCCGTCGAAGCGGCCTGTCGCGGCGCAGCTTCGTCCGCCGCTTTCAGGCCGCAACCGGGCATGCGCCGCTGCACTATGTGCAAAGGGTCAGGATCGAAGAGGCCAAGCAATTGCTCGAAACCGGCCTGCGCAGCATCGAACAAATCAGCGGCGATGTCGGCTACAGCGACCCTGTTTCCTTCCGGCGCCTGTTCAAACGCATGGTCGGCGAAGTGCCAAGCGCCTATCGCAGGCGGCAATCCGTTTCCGAAGTGGCGCGTGCCATCTCACACCCGCATGTACAGGCATAGGTAAAGGACGGAAGCGGCTCTCCCGCCCGCCCGCCGCCGAGGCGGTGGGCGTCCGGGCAAGCGTTAGGCCGCTACCCCGCGATGCGTCCCTCATAGACCTTCTTCAACCGGACGTGTTCCGGCCAGAAGCTGCGTGGCGTCTTGTCTTGCAGCAGGTCGATGAGGATGCCGATATGGACATGCCATCCGGCGGTCATGCCCAGCAGCTGATTGCGGTTGGAAACCCGCTGTTGCGTGATGACGAGCCGTGTATCGAGGCCTTCCTGTGAAAGCTGGAACCGGCTCTCGGTGCCCGTTCCATCGATGCTCCAGTTGAAGGCCAGAAGATGGGGCGGCGCGCACCTGGTGATCACGCCATGCATCACATGGTCGACGCCATCGGGCGAACCGCCGCCCGGGTTTGGCTGTCCGTCCGACAGGTCGCTGTTGCGGAAGGTGAGGGAAACCGCGCCGCCTTCGCGCAGCTCCATCGGCCCGGCGGCGAACCATTTGGCCCGTTTGCCGGAGTCCGTGAGATAGGACCAGACGCGCTCGACAGGCCCGGGAAGAAGGCGTTCGATCCTGATCGTCTCCTTGGCGGGAAAGGTGGCATAGGGTTCGGCCGGTTTGCCGGTGGCATTGGGTTTTGCGTCCATATTCATCGTTCTACTCCTTCGGTTTTTTTGCTTTCGGCTTGTCTTCCGCACGCAGGAGGGCTTCCAGCGTGTCGAGGCTTTCGTTCCAGAAGCGCTCGTAATGCTTCAACCAGGCATCTGCCTCCGCGAGCCTTGCCGCCCGCAGGCGGCAATGGTGCACGCGGCCGCGGACCTTGCGCGTCATCAGGCCGGCGCGTTCCAGCACGCGGACATGTTTCGAGGCGCCGGCGAGGCTCATGTTGAAGGGGGTTGCCAGTTCCCCGATGGTGCGTTCGCGCTCCGCCAGATGGCGCAGCATGGCCCTGCGCGTCGGATCTGACAGGGCGTGAAAAACGGCGTCAAGGCGTGCGGAATGTTCAACCATGTGGTTTAATATAACCGCATGGATTTAATTGTCAACCGATTGGTTTAATTATTTCGTCGCGCCCAGCGTAAGGCCGCGGACGAGGTGTTTCTGCACCAGCAGGATGAACATAAAGGCCGGCGTGATGGCCATGAAACTGAGCGCCGCCGCGACCGCGGCATCCGAAGCCGTATCCGTATAGAGGCTCAGCTGCACCGACATCATGCGGATGGAATGGGTGAGGAACACCGCCATGATGAATTCGGTCCAGGAAAAGACAAAGCAGAGCACGGCGGTTGCGGCGATGCCGCCCCTGATCATGGGCACGGCAATCCTGGCGAAGACCTGAAAGCGGGTGGCCCCGTCAATCATTGCCGCCTCGCCCACCTCGCGCGGCACATCGTCGAAGAAAGATTTCAGCATCAGCACGGCGAGCGGCAGGTTCATCGCCGCATAGGCCAGGATCAGGCCGCTGCGCGTATCGATCAGCCCGGCGGAATTGTAGATCAGGATCAGCGGAATGATGACGGCGATGGGCGGCAGGATGCGCTGGAAAATGATCCAGGCGATATAGAAGCGCCGCCGCCGGAAGGTGAACATTGACAGCGCGTAGGCGGCCAGCAATCCGGCGGAAACGGCTAGGAGGGTGGAGCTGCCGGCCACAACAACCGTATCGAGGATGGTCTGGCGGGATTCGGACGACGCGGAGTCGGTGCCGATGAAGGTCCGGTTGTAGTTCTGGAACTGCGGAGTGAAGCTGAAGAAGACCACCTCATCCTTGTTGTAGATGGCCGAGAGCGGCTTGAGCGAAGTGAGGCCCAGCCAGAAAATCGGGAACATGAACAGCGCGACGACGGCAAGTGCCGCCGCGTAGCGCAGGCTCAGCCCGGAACCAGGCAAGGCTTCTGCTTGCCGCTGTAGGCACGGTAGGTTCCCGTGGCGGGGTTGAACGAGGCATATTTGGAGGCGCAATAATTGTTCCAGGCCGTAGACCCCTGCTCCAGGATGGGAGTCCGGCGCTTGGTGGACAGATATCTTACCGGCTCGATCAGAATTCTCCGTTTGGTTTTTACAGCGACTTTCTTTTTCGCCGGCGCGGATGATGGCACCGCCGCCGCCACGTCATCCACCGCATATTGGGCAAGGCAATCCTTCACCGCGTTGCGGTAGGTGAGCTGCCACTGGGCGACATCGGAGGTTTTCTGGCTGGCGAAATCCTGGCCATAGACCTCGCAATAGGATTTCGTGTCGGCCAAGGCCGCGGCCGGGGATGCAAAAAAGCCCACCCCAATCACACAAACTGATACACAAAACTTACGCATGGACCACTACCTTAGGTTGCCGTGAGACAATTGTCCCCCCTCATTATGGCAGACCCGGGGCCGTATTTCCAGCACGCAGCACCGGGGTCCCGCCACAGGGTAAACCTTGCTGGATGTGGTTAACCCGCAGCTCAAAAGCAAGCAAAAGCTCTGGCGGCTGGAGACGGAGAATCCTGGGTTGTGGCGGGCGGCTACTGGCTCAGAAGCAAGCCAAGGGTGACGCAGCCGGACATTGCCGTCAGCAGGATGAAGGCAAGGCCAATGGTGCGGAAAAATCCGACGTCGGCGGTTTCATTCTGGGTGGATTGTAAAAGCATTGGACACCTGTTCCC
>JBAVOA010000202.1:0-5996 GCA_049691635.1 Aestuariivirga sp.
AGAAAGAACAAAATAGGAACATGAGCTCAATAGGAATAGATTGTCAAGGGGATATATCGGATATATCCGTGGCGATTGCGCAATCGGGTTCGCGCGGGCACTGAAGGCCGTCGCCTTCGCAAAAGAGCAATGTGTTGACAATGTCAACACATTGTATCATGCTGCCCCAATGAACGAACAACCGGCCCTTGCCGACATCAATATTCACCTGCGTGCCCGTCCGCAGGATCGCCTGATCATTGATCAGGCGGCCGAACTGGTTGGGGCCAATCGCTCGCAATTCATGATGGCGTCGGCGCTCAAGGAAGCAAAGAATATCCTGCTTGATCAATCGACCATTTATATGGATGCAAAAAACTTCAAGAAAGTCATGGACTGGATGGACAAGCCTGAATCCAAAACCGAAGCGGCAGGCATGAAACGTCTCCTGCAAGCCAAAACACCCTGGCAAGTTGACTAACCCAAACCCACTTTTTGATGCGCCCGTTCTTCTGACCGAAGCTAACGATGGCTCGGCCTTTGATTCCAGCGAAGGCGTTTTAGATGATTGGCTGAGGCTTCGCGCTTTGGACAATTTAAAAAATGCCGCAAGCCGCACCTATGTCATCTGTCCGGCGCAAACAAAAAAAGTTGTTGGCTTTTATGCTTTGAGCATGGGGCAAATTCTCGGTCACGAGGTTTTGGGCGCAATGCGCCGTAACATGCCGCTCCACATTCCATCCGTCATCCTGGGCAGGCTTGCGATTGACCGTGCCTGGCAGGGCAAAGGGTTGGGTGCCGCACTTCTGGCCGATGCGGTGCGCCGCTGCGTCAAAGCTTCAAGCGAAGTAGCGGCGCGGCTGATCATCGTCCACGCAATATCTCCGGCTGCCGAGGCTTTCTATCTCCACCACGGCTTCACCCGCCTGCCAACCGAAACGCCAACACTGGCGCTTGATCTTGCGAGGTTCAAGTCTTTGCAGAAATAACGAATACGGCATGAGGGGAACACCTGCATCTATTTTCAGTAATAGGGCGCTACATACCCGTTCGCAGGACTCTTCCAAAAACCAATAAAATAAGGGATTTCTTGAGTATCCGAAATAGTGGAGCGGGCGATGGGAATCGAACCCACGACATGCAGCTTGGGAAGCTACCGTTCTGCCACTGAACTACGCCCGCGTGGGTGTGATGCTAGTCCGGGCTTCGTCGCGCGTCTAGGGCGGAGATGAAGTTAGTTGGGACACATCTTCTATTTGTCATCGCCGGATTTATTCCGGCGACCCATGGTGCAGCACGTTCTATGTCAGAAATTGTGGAAAACTGAGTCCCCGCAATGAATGCGGGGATGACAAGAAGGGGAAGCCGGGGTGACAGAATGGGGGAAGCTGCTCCACGCAGGCTCATTCAGATGGGCAGCTATGGCGAGGCATTGCAGCTTGGGTTCCAAACAGGCGGTCCCAAAAACCCGTGGTCACGCCAAAATTTTTCTCGTTTACGTGGTAATGATGTATGGCGTGCCGCCGTTTAAGCTTTCGCATGAAGCCATAACCGCCGCTGCCGAGATGGTGCACGGCATAGTGGACACTGACATAGAAAAGATATCCAGCCAACAATCCGGCGGAGAAAGCTGATGCTGGCCGATACCCAAAAATCTCCGCGCCGGGCCAATACACGACGCAATAGAAAATCAGGGCGGAAATTATGGTCGGCGTTCCTATCAGTTCATCGGACGCATCATGATGGGCCTTGTGTATCACAGAAAAAAATGGAACGTGATGCAACACGAACCGGTGAATGACATATTCAACAAGGCCCCAAATCAGATAGCCGGAAATGACCAAAGCCAGCGAAACAAGCGCCTGTCGAAACGCGCTTCCGTCAAATGCAATTATCAAACAAATGATGATCAAAAGCGGATACACCACAAAATCCAGGAAAAACATCTGGGCTGACATCTGCGAGGACATAATGCCCGAAGCCGTTGTCCTGGCGATACCGATGCAACGCCTCATGGATCTGAAGCCGGTTTTGCTCAATTCCATTTTATGCTGCCGCTTCGATCATTACGCAATCAACCTAACACTGCCTTTTGCAACTTTACTGTTATCGCAACAGGGACCTCATGGAGGCGAAGAGCCTACGCCGATCCAGCCACCTTGCCAATTGCAATCAGCTACCACTCACCACAGACCATCATTACTTTTTTGTCATCCCCGCATTCATTGCGGCGACGACAGAAATACGAGAACTCACCGCTTCGTCAGATCATAGGGCTTGAAATGCTTTGACAGCTTCAAGCCCTGGCGCTGGTAGTTCGACCCGATGCCTTGGCCGTAGACCTGTGAGGGCACTTCGGTGAGCGGTTCATAGACCAGGCGGCCGATGATCTGCCCATCCTCCAGAATGAACGGCACCTCGTGGGAGCGCACTTCGAGAACGGCGCGCGCCCCCTCGCCATGGCCGGAACTGTGGCCGAAGCCGGGATCAAAAAATCCGGCGTAATGCACGCGGAATTCGCCCACCAGCGGATTGAACGGCACCATCTCCGCCGCATGGGTGGGGGGCACGCGCACTGCTTCCTTCGAGGCCAGAATGTAAAACTGGTCCGGATCGAGCACGAGGGAGCCGCGCTGCCAGATGGGCTCCCAGAAGTCCGATGCCTCCAGCCCCGCCTTCTTGTCCACGTCCACAAGGCCCGAATGGCGCTTGGCGCGAAAGCCCACCGGGTTGTCCTTGTCAGAACCCGAAAGATCAATGGTGAGGGCCAGGCCATTGTCGATATTGACGGTGCCCTCCGCGATCAGGCTTTCCTTGGCATGGAGCGCGCGGATGATCGCATCGGATGCCATGGGAGCGCCCGCACGGAACCTGATCTGCGAAAGCCGCGATCCCGTGCGCACCAGAATGGAAAAGGTGCGGGGGGATATTTCCGCATAGAGCGGACCTTCATAGCCGTCGGCGATCGTATCGAATTCCTGGGCATGATCGGCGATCACCCGGGTGAAGATATCAAGCCGGCCCGTGGAACTCTTGGGATTGGCCGCCGCTGAAACGCCCTTGGGCAGCTTCAGGGATTCCAGCAGCGGCACGATGTAAACACAGCCGGTTTCCAGCACCGCCCCCTCGCTCAGGTTCACCCGGTGCAGGACGAGGGATTGCAGTCTTTGCTCCACGGTGGACTTGAGGCCGGGAAGAAACGAGGCCCGCACCCGGTAGGCCCATTCGCCAAGCCGGAGATCGAGGCTGGCGGGCTGAATCTGGTCGCCGTCGAGGGCCCGGCCCGGCGTGATGAGCCCCTTCGCGCAGTATTCGGCGATGAGGCGGGCGGGCAGGATGCCCTGCGGCTGCGGTGAAGTGCGTGTCATAGGTCTATTGGCGGATTTCCGCACCCTTTCGCAAGGGGGTAAGACAGACAGTGGAAAACTGCGCGCCATGGGCTACATTGGAGCCCATGTACAACCATACGACCCGCAATATCCGCATCCACGTGCAGCCGCAATTCCTCGAAGGCCAGTCAAGGCCCGATGAGGCCAAATTTGTCTGGGCCTATACCATCACCGTTGAAAATCAGGGGGCTGAAATCGTCACACTCTTGTCGCGCTACTGGAAAATTACCGATGCCTTCGGCCGGGTTCAGGAGGTCCGCGGCGATGGCGTGGTGGGCGAGCAGCCTACCCTGAAGCCCGGCGAGAATTTCCAGTACACTTCGGGCTGCCCGCTGTCCACGCCCAACGGTTTCATGGTGGGAAGCTATCACATGAAGAACCAGCACGGCGAAACCTTCGAGGTTGAGGTGCCGGCCTTCTCCCTCGACAGCCCCTATGACAAGCACAGCGTGAACTGAGATCATGGAACAGAATTATTCGGCCCACGCCATGCTGGCTGAACTCGTGCGCTTCGATACCACCAGCCGCGACGGCAATATTCCCCTGATCGCATTTGTCGAGCGCTATCTCGACAGCTGGGACATTCCGCATTTCCGCGTGGACTACGAGGCGGGCAAGAAAACCAACCTCTTTGCCACCATCGGCCCCGATATCGCCGGCGGCATTGTGCTCTCGGGCCATACCGATGTGGTGCCCGTCGATGGCCAGACATGGGCGAGCCATCCCTTCGAACTTGCCGAGCGCGATGGCAGGCTCTATGGCCGCGGCACTTGCGACATGAAGGGCTTCATAGCCGTGGCCCTTGCCCTGGTGCCGCAGTTCAAGGCGGCAAAACTCAGAACGCCCATTCATCTGGCGCTTTCCTGTGACGAGGAGGTGGGCTGCAAAGGGGTGCGCCCGCTGGTCGCCCATATCAGGGACCACATGAAAAAGCCCAAGGCCGTCATCGTCGGCGAGCCGACATTGATGCAGGTCGTCAACGCCCACAAGAGCGCCATCACCTTTTCAACCGAAGTGACGGGCCATGAGGCCCACTCTAGCCTCACCGACCAGGGCGTGAATGCCATCATGGTGGCAGGAGAGTTGCTGGGTGAGATCGGCCGCATCCGGAAAGACATGACGGAGCGGGGCGATCCTTCCGGGCGTTTCAACCCGCCCTATTCAACCATCCACGTGGGCGTCATTGAAGGCGGCACCGCCAAGAACATCATTCCGCGAAAGTGTTCCTTCCAGTGGGAAACGAGGCTTCTGCCTCTGGCCGATCCCGCCGAAGTGCCGGCCCGCTTCGAAAAATTTGCCGCGAGTCTTGAGCCTGCGATGAAGAAGATCGCGGGCGATACGGGCATCCAGAACCTGCAGACCAATATGGTGCCGGGGCTGGCGCCTGAAGAAAACTCGCCTGCGGAAAACCTGGCGCTCCATCTGGCGAACGCCAATGGCACCCATGCGGTATCCTATTGCGCCGAGGCCGGCCTGTTTCAGCAAATCGGCATCCCCGCCATCATCTGCGGTCCGGGTTCCATCGAACAGGCCCACAAGCCCGACGAATACATTGAAATATCCGAGATGCAGAAATGCGAGAGGTTTATGGAGCGGCTGCTGGAGCACTGCCGCTAGGCAGCGGCGTGAGGGTTTCAGGCGCAAAGCGGTAGGCCGACGAGCAGAACTCGCAAATGACCTTGATCTCGCCGTTCTCCACCATGTCCTTGCGGTCCTCCTCGGAAAAGTTTTTGAGCATGGTCCCGACGGCTTCGGTCGAGCAGGTGCAGTGCCGGAGGATGGCGCTGGCCGGATAAACCGTGACGCCGTCCTCATGGTAGAGCCGGTACAGCAGGTCTTCCGTGGTCAGGGTGGGATCAAGCAGCTCATGGTCCTCGACCGTGTCGAGCAGCAGCTTGGCTTTCACCCAGTTGTCATCCTCCGGCAATTGCTCTTCCCCTTCAGGATTGTCGCCTGACGAAAAATGAATGGGGCTGGTACCGCCTTCGGCCGGCAGATGCTGCACCATGATGGCGCCGGCGCGCCAATGGGGTATCTTCTCGCCCCGCGCCATGAGAGGCCCGGAGACCAGCCGCAGCCGTGTGGGGATTTGTTCCGACTGCTTGAAATAAGTATCGGCCGCTGAGGCCAGCGTGGTTCCATCAAGCGGCACAATCCCCTGGTAGCGCTCCATGTCCGCGCCTTGATCAACGGTCATGGCCAGATAGCCCTTGCCCAGCAGGTTCTGCTGGCTGGGCGAGACGAGACTGTCCAGCTTCTTGCCGTTGAACCGCGCATAGCCGCGCACGCCATTGGGCGACACGAAGTCGGCAACAATCATGTCAACCGCACCATCGGTCTTTGTCTGCAGGATGAACTTGCCTTCGAATTTCAGCGTGGCGCCCAGCATGGCGGTAAGCGCAATCGCTTCGGCGAGAAGCGCCGAGACGGCGGGCGGATAATCATGGCGATTGACGATATCGTCAATGACGGCACCCAGCCGCACCACGCGCCCGCGTACCCCCAGAGGTTTGATCTCGAAGGGCATCACCGTATCGCGAGGTGTGCTCATTCCACGCCCAGGCAATGCAGGAGAATGGCCTTCTGCGCATGCAGCCGGTTTTCCGCCTCGTCGAACACCACCGATTG
>JBAVOA010000203.1:0-12066 GCA_049691635.1 Aestuariivirga sp.
CGGCAAGACCATAACAGCACCGTTCATGCCGTGTACGACATGATAGGGGATCATGACGTCGCCCGGAGCGCAATGATAGACAAAAACGCCCTGTTTTACTGCTTTCCAGCGCAACACAACCTGTTCGCCAGGCAAGACTTTCGTCAATGCGCCACCGCCCAATGCTCCGGTCGAGGCGTGAAAATCAATGTTGTGCTCGAGAAGGTTGGTGGCGAGATTCTTGAGTGTCAGTTCTACGTAATCGCCTTCATGGACCACGATCATGGGGCCCGGCACCGAACCGTTGTAGGTGAAGGCCCAGACTTCCGTTCCGTCACCGTCGATCTGTATTTTCTTTTCTTCAATCGTGAAGGTCACCTCCACAATCTTTGGCCCGCCTGCGGCCACCTGCTCATGCTCCGGCAGGAAGGGCGGGGCCACCATGGCTTGCTTCACCCGCGGCAAAGTGGAGATATCCACCTTCGCAGGCGGTGCGCTCTGGGCAGCGGCGTTGGCTGTTCCAGCGGCCACAATGGCCGTAGCCGCCAACAAACCGCGACGTGACAGGATCGGCGTAATCAGCAATTGAAGATCAGACATGATATATTCCCTAATTAGTGTATTTTCTATACATGATATAAGATGTTGCAGGATGCATTTCTATGAGGAACTCGACACTAGGCTTTTTGCGTTTCTTTGCTTTGGAAGAACTGGCCTGGCAAATGCCGGAGGGCTGGATTATTTCACCTTAATGACTGTCCACATGCCCGCCATGAAATGGCCGGAGTAGTTACAGTAAAGAACGTATTTTCCCGGCTTTAACTCCAGCGTCATCGACGCTGCCTTGTTGGGGTATATTTCGGCGAGCTGTCCCAAGGTCTGGATAGTACCCTCGTTCACCTGGTTTGTGGTTGCATCATAGGTAAGCGGCTGGTTCTCATCGGCCACCTGGGCGAGAATGACTTCATGCACGAGCGTACTTGCCAGATTGGTGACGTTGAATTTGACGTTGCCGTGGGACACTTCCATGGGATTAATATTAATACCCATCTTGGCCGTTTTCATATCGCCTTTCATGCCCATGCCCAAATTCGAGGATTTGCTGAGATCAGATGTGCCTGCCTTGTCGATAAGCGTGACATTCACCACAGCTTCCGCGTGAGCCGCCATTGCCATTGCGGAAGTCATGATAATTGTCCCGCCGATAAATTTTAGTAGTTTCAGCATGTGCTTCTTCTCCTGTGAAAAGTTACAGGGGTTTCTACTACCCCGTGATCTCCAAGCAATTGATCGGAATCAATTCCGGACCATACAGGATGAAAATTTTCGATTGAATTCGGACTGCATTTTGAGGTGGACGCGATAAGCAATCGCATTTACAGCGACAACTTTGGGATCACCCGCTTTTGGCGGATGCCCAATTCTTCTTAAACATGCATGTAGCACAATAACTATTATAAAATGTATTTCAAATACATTTTTAATAAAAAACAGGGGTGCGGCAGTTTGGCCTGCGCGGAGAACCCGTCATGCCTCGGTAAGATAGAGCGCGGACAGACTGCGTTTGCTCTTGATAAGATCGGCAAGCGTGGTTTGTTCCAATGTCCGGAAAAACGCCTCAAGGGCATCATTCAAGACGTGTTTCAGCTTGCAAGCCGGGGTGATGACGCAGGTGTTGGTCGCGGGGTCGAAGCACTCGACCAGGGCAGACCCTTTTTCCGTCAGGCGCACAACCTGGCCGACATTTATCTCTTTGGCAGGCCGCGCCAGGCGCAAGCCGCCATTGCGGCCACGCAAGGTATCCAGATAGCCCGCAAGGGCCAGCTCATGGGTCACCTTCATCAGGTGGTTCTTGGAGATACCATAGGCCTCCGAAACTTCCGTGATCGTCACATAAGCCGGGTGTTTCACCGCCGTGTACATCAGCAGGCGAAGCGCAAAGTCGCTGTAGGTTGCAATCCGCATCGGGAAAACCCCAAAATAAACTTCCACAATATATGAAATATTCTCGATACATTAAATAGATTTTTTCAAGAGCAGCAGCGGCATGAGGGCAAACCCCAGTTGACCGGCAAGGCCCAGCAGTCCCGGCGTTGTCCGCAGGAGGGCGAAATATTCTGGTCCCGAGCGACCGAGCACGAGAACTGAAAAGCCAAACTCAACCAGCATCAGAATGCCAAAGGCCAAAGCGCCCATCACGATGCGCGGCGTAGCCTCTGGCGGAACTGAAAACTTCACAATCAATTTGTGGCAGGCCAGCCATGAGGCGAAGAGGATGACCGGCAGTTCAAGGGCCACGGCCTTGAATTCCCCAAGGACGGGGACCACGACGAGTACGCGGACTGTGCCAAGCACAAATCCTGCGATAAAAACAATCGCAAAATAGAGAAGTCCGGCCTTGATTGGCGGCGACATTCCCGCTCAGCCCAGGATCAATTCCCAGTCAGTCTCTGCCTCCTCATAGGCGTGGAGTTCGCCCATGCTGATGTCAAACCAGATGCCGTGCAGGGAAAGTTCCTTGCGGCTTTCCTTCATGCGGATCCAGGGAAAGGTGCGGAGATTGGCCAGGGAATGCTCAATGGAGGCGCGTTCGATGTGGCGTTCGTGAAGCGCTTCATCGCCGCTGTGGGGCACGGCGCGGGCCACATCCTTGATGGCACGCATCCAGCTGCCGATGAAATCCGTATGGCTCAATGGGCCTGCGTCACCCACAGCAGCACGGATGCCGCCGCAACGGCCATGGCCCATCACCACGAGATGCTCAACACCGAGCGACAGCACGGCAAATTCCAGCGCGGCACTGGTGGCGTGATGGCCGCCATCGGGGGTATAGGGCGGCACCAGATTGGCGACATTGCGCACCACGAACATTTCGCCGGGGCCCGCATCGAAGATGGTTTCAGGGGCCGCACGGGAATCGCAGCAGGCAATCATCATGATCCGGGGCTTCTGCTGGCCCTCACCGAGCTTCAGGTAGCGGTCGGCTTCCGTGGCGTAACGGCCTTTGCGGAAATTTGCGTAGCCATCGAGTAGGCGCTTGGGCAAGGTCATCGGTCACTCCTCAATCAGTTATTGCCGCTGCCCCAAGGGCCGTGGAAGTCGCCTTCGGCATCCAACCGCTTGAAGCCATGGGCGCCGAAGAAATCGCGCTGGGCCTGGATGAGATTGGCGGTGCCGCGGGCCTGGCGATAGCTGTCGAAATAGGCGAGCGCCGATGACAGAGCCGGGACTGGCAGGCCTTCCTGGGCGCAGCGGGCCACGACATGGCGGAGCGCCGGTGTTGCCCCCTGCATCATGGTGACAAACGCGGGCGCGCGCAGCAAATTGGAGAGTCCCTTGTTCTGTTCGTAGGCGGTGGCGATGGTGTCGAGGAACTGGGAGCGGATGATGCAGCCCGCCCGCCAGATGCGGGCGATGGTGGCCATCGGCAGATCCCAGGCGAATTCCTTCGAGGCAGCCTCAAGCACGGCAAAGCCCTGGGCATAGGCTGCGATCTTTCCGCCAAAGAGTGCCAGTTCGAGCTTGTCGATCAGGGAATTGGGATCGCCGAGGGAATTTGATTTAGCCTTGGCATAGGGGACTGCCGCAGCCACGCGCTCGTCTTTCATGGCAGACAGGCTTCTTGCGGCAACGGCGGCTTCAATGGCAGTTGCCGGAACGCCCATCATCTGCGCTTCGATGACGGCCCAGCGGCCGGTGCCCTTCTGGCCGGCGGAATCGAGAATGACATCCACCATGGGGGCGCCCGTCTTGGGGTCGGTGGCGGCGAGGACGGCGGCGGTGATTTCAATGAGATAGGAATTCAGCCTGCCCTTGTTCCATTTGGCAAAAATATTGCCGATGGCTTTGGGGCCCAGGCCCAAACCATCCCTGAGCACGCCATAGATTTCAGCGATCATCTGCATGTCGGCATATTCAATGCCGTTGTGGATGGTCTTGACGAAGTGGCCTGCGCCATTGGGGCCGAGCCAGGCACTGCAGGGGTCACCCATATATTTCGCGGCAATGGCGGTGAGCACTTTTTCAACCCGCGCATAGGAGGCCGGCGTCCCGCCCACCATGATTGAGGGACCGTGCCGCGCGCCCTCCTCGCCGCCCGAAACGCCCATGCCAATGAAAGTGAGGCCGCTGCCTTCAAGTTCCTTGAAGCGCCGCATGGTATCCCTGAAATTGGCATTGCCCGCGTCAATGATGATGTCGTCCTTCGCCATCAATTTCTTGAGCGCTGCAATTTGTTCATCGACTGCCTCACCGGCTTTCACCATGATGATCACCGGACGTGGCGGGCGGATGCTGGCGATGAAATCTTCCATGGTCTTTGCCGGAATGAGGTCGCCTTTAAGATTTCCGGCCGAGGCCATGAAAGCATCGGTTCTCGCCGATGTGCGGTTGAACACGGCGATACGGTTTCCCTTTTCGGCAATATTCAGCGCCAGGTTTGAGCCCATAACACCAAGGCCGATAAGACCAATTTCAGCTTGCGACATGACGTGCTTCCTCAATTCTTTTTAGTTAAATGGGTTTTCGCGCGTTTGACCAGTTCGTCAACCGGCAACACCACATCGAGATGCAGGGCATTCTCTTCGGGTCCTGGAATCTCAATGGTTGCAAGCTGGCTGTCCAGCAATGACATGGGCATGAAGTGGCCCTTGCGCTCGGCCATGCGGGCCGCCAGCAGCTCGCGGCTGCCATGCAAGAAGATAAAGGTGATCGGCTGGCCCGCGGCCTGGCCAAGTTTCTGCCGGTAGGCTTTCTTGAGAGATGAACAGGAGGCAACAACGCCGTGGCCAGCATCACATTCAGCCTTCATGGCCTTGCCGATAGTCTCCAGCCAGGGCCAGCGGTCTTCGTCATTGAGCGGCGTTCCCGCCGACATCTTTGCAATGTTGGCAGCGGGATGCAGCTTGTCGCCTTCAATAAACTTGCACTCCAATTCCTTTGCCAACCCTTCGCCCACGCTGGTCTTGCCACAACTCGTCACCCCCATGACAATGACCGCGCCGCGGCTGTTCCAGATCATTCCAGCGCCCGCTTACCCGAAAGATCAAACAGATTGGATGGCATTGACCGGCTGAGCTCCAAGACAGGCGTTTTCCTCCCCGCTTGTTGCCATAACTTTTACACTGGCGCCATGGGCTTTACGGGGGCACACTCAAGAGGAAAAATGGCGTTCACAGAGGGGGCCAGGCATGAAAGCAATTGTCATTCATGGCGCACTTGATCTGCGCCTTGAGGAGCGCGCGTCCCCCTCTCCCGGTCCAGACCAGGTCTCCATCGCCATTGGCCGGGGCGGCATTTGCGGCTCGGACCTGCATTATTACAGGCATGGTGGCTTTGGCACGGTGCGCCTGAAAGAGCCCATGGTTCTGGGGCACGAAGTCTCGGGCGAGATTTCAGCGGTGGGCGCCAATGTGACCCGCGTGAAGGCGGGTGACCGGGTTGCCGTCAATCCAAGCCGTCCGTGTGGTGCTTGCGTCTTCTGCCATGCCGGACAACAAAACCACTGCCTTGAAATGCTATTCTACGGCAGCGCCATGCGCCTGCCCCATGTGCAAGGGGCTTTCCAGCAAAACCTTGTGGCCGAGGAAAGCCAGTGCCACCTCATTGCACCTGATATATCGCTGGAAGAAGCCGCTTTCGCCGAGCCCTTTGCGGTCACCCTGCATGCCGTCATGCGGGCCGGAGCGCTGACCAACAAGGCTGTCCTGGTGACGGGTTGCGGGCCGATCGGCGCCCTTGCCATCATTGCGGCAAGGGTCCATGGCGCGCGCGAAATCATTGCGACGGATGTTTCCGACTTTACCCTCGGCATAGTGCGAAAAATTGGGGCTGACGGAACTTTCAATGTGGCAAACAATGCGGATGCCCTCACTCCTTTCAAAGCCAACAAGGGCAGGTTCGACGTCATGATCGAAGCCTCCGGCAACGAAGAGGCCATACGCCTTGGCCTCGATGTCCTGAAGCCGCGCGGCATCCTTGTTCAACTGGGGCTGGGCGGCACCATGGCCGTTCCGCAAAATCTGGTGGTCTCCAAGGAAATCGAGATCCGGGGTTCATTCCGCTTCCATGCGGAATTCGCCCTCGCCGTTGATCTCATCAACCGCAAGCGGGTTGACCTCAAACCGCTGCTCAGCAACGTCCTGCCGCTGCACCAGGCTGAACAGGCCTTTCAGCTTGCCGGCGACAGGTCGCGCGCCATGAAGGTCCAGCTCGCGTTTTAGAGCGCTGGCTTATGGGCGAAAATGACTCGACACAGCCAAGCTCCAGAGGGACCTAGGAATAGAAAATATGGTGTCCGATCTTGGTCAACCGGCTAAGTGACTTGGACCAAACCGGTTCGACGTAATCCGTGTGATAATGAGTGGCGGTGGAGAAGATCTGCAACTCCTCGCTCTCAATTTCCTTCTCGCCGGAAAGTGCCAGGGCGGAAACGGCAAGCGCCTTCTGCCAGGCCCGGCCGGCTTCCGGGAGATCAGATTTGCCATCGCAGGCGAAAGAAAACTGGCAGGCGTTCGGGCGGCTCGCGCCCTGATAGACGACGCCGCAGACCGTCGAAGGATAGTGAGGGGACTTGACCCGGTTGAGGATAACCGTCGCCACCGCATATTGGCCCAGCGTGGTTTCCGACCGGGCTTCGAAATAGACCGCCATTGCCAGGCAATTTTTTTCGAACGTCCGCGGGGCAAGCAAGGCTGTAATGCTGTGTGTCCAGGACAGAAACGAAGTGGCCGCAATCGCCGGACCGCGGTCTTCGTCAATGCCGCCCCGCACGCCGGGGGTAGAGGCAAGGACGCCGCGATGGAAATAGTCAGCCTGGCCGGCCGCCGGCATACGGACCAAGTGTTGGTTAACTGCCGGTGCTGATTCTACCTTTATGGCGGCCCAGTTGCCACCGCTGAGTGGTTCGGCCTCTGCCATGCCTGACAGCGCAAATGCAAACAGTAAAGAAAGGAACTCACGTTTCATCCCAAAACTCCACATACATTAGACGTCCCGGGGCAAATTCTGATCGTGCAGGTTTAATGCAGAGCTAAGTTAGTCCGTCGGACTTGATTAAAATGCCAACAAAATCTGTTAATCATGAAGGATTGGTTTGCTGCACCATTTGATAACTATCCCGCCTTCATCAAGCTCGCCTCAATCCGCGTTTGACAGCTGGTTTATGACTCAACACCCTCGTTTCAGGCTCTTTCTCTTCCCGCGTTTGTTTGTTATCAATTATGTAAGACAAATAAAAAATCCATTGGGAGTTGCAGATGTTCTACGGCACAGCTGAAGGCACAGGCTTTGAAGTCATTGATCCGCGTTTCAGTGAATGCTTGACCGGCCACGGGCGGGTTGAGCGCCTGTGGAGCGGCGCGCGCTGGACCGAAGGACCGGCATGGTTTGCGGCAGGACGTTATCTCGTCTGCTCAGACATCCCCAACAACCGCATGCTGCGTTACGACGAAACCGATGGATCGGTGTCGGTGTTTCGCAGTCCCGCCAACAACTCCAACGGAAATACGGTTGACCGCCAGGGGCGCCTGGTCAGCTGCGAACACGGGGCCCGGCGTGTGACGCGCACGGAACACAATGGCGCAATCACCGTCATCGCGGACAGGTATGATGGCAAGCGCCTCAATTCACCCAATGACGTGGTGGTGAAATCCGATGGCTCCATCTGGTTCACCGATCCGCCCTATGGCCACCTCACCGACTATGAGGGAGATAAAGGCACCAGTGAAATTGGCAGCAGCAATGTTTACCGGGTCGATCCCGCCAACGGCAAAGTGGCTGCCGTCTGCACCGACTTCGACAAGCCCAACGGGCTTGCCTTCTCGCCGGACGAAAAATATTTCTACATCGCCGACACGGGCGCCAGCCACAAGCAGGATGGCAACAAGCATATCCGGCGTTTTGAAGTATCCCCGAACGGCCAGTCGCTGGGTAAGTCCATGGTCTTTGCCGATTGCACGGCGGGGCTCTTCGACGGTTTCCGTCTGGACCGCGACGGACGGATCTGGACCAGTGCGGGTGACGGGGTGCATTGCTATCTTCCCGATGGCACGCTGATCGGCAAGATCCTTATCCCTGAACTGGTGGCGAATGTGCAGTTCGGCGGTGCAAAACTGAACCGCCTGTTCATTTGCGGAACCACTTCGCTGTACTCGGCCTATCTCGCGGTGAACGGTATTTCGCCCTGCTAAACAGACTTTGATAGACGCCTATCAGGAATTGACAAAATTCCACCGCGGAGTCCATATGGGCGATGGCTAGAGTTACCATAGAGGATGTGGCCCTCGCGGCGGGCCTCAGCGTTGCAACCGTTGACCGGGTGTTGAACGGGCGCGCGGCGGTGCGGCCGCAAACCGCCCAGCGGGTGGAAAAGGCTGTCCGCCTTCTCAACTACCAGCCGGACCGGCTGGCGGCGCGGCTGGCGAAGGGACAGGAATTCCGCTTCTGCTTTGTGCTGCCGGAAGGCAACAACAGTTTCATGATCGAACTTGGCGAAGAGGTACGGACCATCGCCTCGCACATGGCTGCGGAACGGGTTCATATCGACCTGCGCCTGACCGATGTGTTTGACGCTGCGACGCTGGCCGGTACGCTGGACAGCATCGGCGATATTTATGACGGCGTTGCCGTAGTGGCGCTTGATCATCCGCGGGTGCGGGAAGCCATCAATGGCTTGGTGGAGCGCGGCGTTGTCGTGGTCACGCTGGTCTCCGATGTACCGAGTTCCAAGCGGGTCCACTATGCCGGGATCGACAATTCCAGCGCGGGGCGGACCGCTGCCACACTGATGGGACGCTTTCTGGGAGAAAAGAAAGGCAAGGTGGGCCTGATCGCCGGGTCCCTGTCGCTGCGCGATCACATCGAACGGCGTTTCGGTTTTGAGCAGGTTCTGGCGCAGGAATATCCGAATCTCGCCATTCTGCCGGTGCTGGAATCGCGCGACGACTGGCAGCGGGTTGAACGGGTTGCGGCGGAACTGCTTGCCACCCATCCCGATCTTATCGGCATTTACAATGTGGGCGCGGGGGCGCGCGGCATCGTGACGGCGCTCGAAGGTGCAGGGCGGCAGAAACAGGTCACCTACATCGCCCATGAACTCACGGACCACACGCGGCGCGCCCTGGTGGACGGCACGATTGATGCCATCATCAACCAGAATGCCGGCCATGAGGTGCGGAGCGCCGTGCGCGTGCTGATGGCCAAGACCGACAAGGCTCCCCTCATCGAAGCGATGGAACACATCCGCATCGACATCTTCGTCCGCGACAATCTTCCTTAGAAAGCACCCCATGTATCTCGGACTTGATTTTGGAACCTCCTCGGTCAAAGGCGTCTTGATTGACGACAGGCAGAAGATTATCGCCACGGCAAGCTCGGCCCTCAAGGTTTCGCGGCCGCATGACGGCTGGTCCGAGCAGAATCCGGAGCACTGGTGGAGGGCGGCCAATGCCGTTGTCGGTTCGTTGCGCAAGATGAAGTCGAAGGCCATGGCCGCGGTTGACGGCATCGGGCTTTCCGGACAGCAGCATGGCGCCACCCTGCTTGACAAGGCTGGCAAGGTTCTGCGCCCATGCATCCTGTGGAATGACGCGCGGTCATTTGAAGAGTGCAAGGACATCCTGGCGCGGGAACCTCGGGCCCTTTCGATCTCCGGCAATATCCCGCTGGCGGGCTACACGGCGCCCAAACTGCTCTGGGTCAAGAAGCATGAGCCGAAGATATTTGATGCAGTTGACAAGGTCCTGCTGCCCAAGGACTACATCCGCTACCGGATGACGGGAGAATTTGCCTCCGACATGTCGGATTCGTCGGGAACCTACTGGCTGGATGTTTCCAAACGTCAGTGGTCGGATGATCTGCTGCGGGCGTCGGACATGCGGCGCGACCAGATGCCCAGCCTTTATGAAGGCACCGATGCAACGGGCCGGCTCACGCCTTCAGTGGCCAAGGCCTGGGGCATGGCGAAGCGCCCGGTTGTGGCCGGCGGCGGCGGCGACAACGCGGCGTCCGCCTGTGGTATTGGTGCAGTCACCGATGGGGCGGCCTTTGTCTCGATCGGCACATCGGGAGTCATGTTCGTTTCCAACGATAAATACAGCCCCAATGCGGCGCGCGCCGTTCATGCGTTTTGCCATGCGGTTCCTGATACCTGGCACCAGATGGGGGTTATCCTGTCAGCGACGGCCAGTCTTGAATGGCTGGCGGGCGTGCTCAAGACGCCGGCCCCGCAGCTTACCAAGGCTTTGGGCACCAAGCTTTCTAGTCCGTCGTCGGCGCTGTTCCTGCCCTATCTCTCCGGCGAACGCACGCCGGTTGGCGATTCACAGGTGCGCGGCCTCATGATGGGGCTTGGCCATGAAACGGACGCGAAGATCATGACCCACGCAGTACTGGACGGGGTGGCCTTCGCCTTCCGCGACAGTCTGGCGGCACTGCAGGATGCGGGCACCAGCGTGAAGCGGGTGATGGCGGTAGGCGGCGGCACGAAGTCCGAGCTCTGGCTCAGGATTATTGCGACGGCTTTGGGTATCCCGGTTGATTTGCCGGCGGCGGGCGATGTGGGCGGCGCCTTTGGTGCTGCCCGCCTGGGATTGATCGCGGCAACCGGGGCCTCGTACAAATCGGTCTGCACCACGCCCAAAATTGCCAGAACCATTCAGCCCGAGGCCAAGGCACGGGCCGCCTATGAGGATGCCTACGGGCGCTACCAGAAAATCTATCCAGCGATCAGGGAGATCAGCCGCTCATGAATTTCTATTCCATCACCGACCCCATCACGTTCGAGGGGCCAGACTCCAAGAATGCCCTCGCCTATCGCTGGTACAATCCGAAACAGAAGATCATGGGCAAGACCATGGCGGAGCATCTGCGCTTTGCCGTCTGTTACTGGCATACCCTGTGCTGGCCGGGCACCGACCCGTTTGGCGGCGAGACCTTCAACCGGCAATGGCACCATACGGCCGATCCCATGGCGGCGGCGGCCATGAAGGCCGATGTGATGTTTGAAACTCTCAGGCTGCTCGGCATCGACTATTTCAGCTTCCACGACCTCGACATTGCGCCGGAAGGCAAGTCGCTGAAGGAGTTCAACGGCAATGTCACGGCGATCGCCAATATCCTCGAAGCCAAGATGGCCAAGTCAGGCAAGAAACTGCTCTGGGGCACCGCCAACATGTTTTCCAACCGGCGCTTCATGGCGGGTGCCGCTACCAACCCCGATCCAGATGTCTTTGCCTATTGCGCGGCCCAGGTGAAGCATTGCCTTGATGTGACCAAGGGTCTGGGCGGCGAGAATTATGTGATGTGGGGCGGGCGCGAAGGCTATGAAACGCTGATCAACACCAATATCGGCCAGGAGCTGAAACAGGCGGGGCGTTTCCTGTCGCTGGTCGTCGAGTACAAGCACAAGATCGGTTTCAAGGGGCCGATCCTCATCGAGCCCAAGCCCAAGGAACCCACCAAGCACCAGTATGACTATGACACGGCCTCGATCTATGGCCTGCTCAAATCCTATGGGCTCGAGAAGGATGTGAAGCTCAATCTGGAACAGAACCACGCCATTCTGGCGGGCCATACGTTCGAGCATGAAATTGCGCTGGCCGCGGCGCTTGGCGTTTTCGGATCGCTGGACATCAACCGCGGCGATTATCTCCTCGGCTGGGATACGGACCAGTTCGCCATGAACATCCCCGAGGTGGCGCTCACCATGTTCGAAGTGCTGAAAGCCGGTGGTTTCACCACGGGCGGATTGAACTTCGACGCCAAGATCAGGCGCCAGTCGATCGATCCCGATGACCTGCTCCATGCCCATGTGGCCTCGATGGATGCCTGCGCACGGGGCCTGCTCATTGCGGCGCAGATGCTGGAGGATGGCAAGATGGAAAAGGCTGTCGCCAAGCGCTATGGCAAGTGGGAGACGCCTGAAAACCAGGCCATGCTTGCGGGCAAGGAAAGTTTGGATAAGATCGCTGCGCGGGCCCTCAAGTCTGGCCTTGACCCACAGCCCACATCCGGCCGCCAGGAATATCTCGAAGGACTGTTGAACACTTACATTTGAGGACACTGGGACATGGCAGCGAACATCAAAGG
>JBAVOA010000204.1:0-4750 GCA_049691635.1 Aestuariivirga sp.
GAGACCACGTACCAATTGTTTTTGTGAGAACCAGCCGACAACAAGAATGGGCGCAATGGCCATAATGGAAGCGGCAGAAAGTTTGGCCCAGAACTGACCCTCAGGGCTTGAATATTCCGAGATGAAGAAACTCAAGGGCGCTGCGTATTTGTTGGTCAGGTTCAGCGACCAGAATGCCTCGTTCCAGGCGAGAATGACATTGAGCAGGCAGGTGGATGCGATGCCGGGAAGCGCCATGGGGGTGAGTATGCGGAACAGCTCATTCCACAGCGAGGCCCCGTCCATGCGTGCGGCTTCAAGAATGCCCACAGGGATTTCCTTGAAATAGGTGAACAGCATCCAGATGACGATGGGCAGGTTGAGCAACGTCATCAGGGGCACCATGCCCCAGAAGCTGTCGATCAGATTGTATTCCGAAAGATTGATCCAGCCCCAATCCTTGAACACCAGCCCGTTGCGGTTGAAGATGAGATAGATCGGGATAAGGGCGCCAGCCGGCGGCATCATTTTCGTGGAGAGCATCCAGAGCAGTGAATCATGGGTATTAAGTGACCATGCCCAGAGCGAAGCTGGCACGACAAATATCAGCAGCAAAGCAATGCCAACCAAGGCATTGCTGGGCTTCCAATCCGTAAAATACAAACCGAGGAAGCAAACAGCGAGAGCGCCGAGAACGATCGCAAGCCAGTTCCATCCGCTCAATTTGCTTCCCGACTCCGACGTCGGTGCAAAAGCCATGGACCACGCAGCTGGAATAGCAAATAGCAAGCCGAGCAAAGTTGACAAAACCACGATGACCGTTGTGTTGAAGACGTAGCGGAAATAGTCAGATCGTTCTTGAACGATGCCAAAATTTTCCAGCGTCCATGGCGTGGTCAAGAAATTTTGTGGAAGTGAGTAGGCATCGGATTCAGCCTTGAACGCCGCCACCATTGTCCAAAAGATTGGGAAAAACAGCAGGAGCCCGATCATCCAGGCGACGATGCTGATTATGATGGTTTTGCGTTTGGATTGTTTACGGGCCATGACCTCATGCCTCCAAATTCTTGCCGACGAGGCGAACGAGGAAGGCAGATACGATATTGGCCAAAACCACGGCCACCAATCCGCCAGCTGCTGCCATACCCACGTCGGTGGCATCGTTCAATTGCGAAAACACCAGGTAGGTCAAGTTGCCAGCGATGCCACCGATGCCGCCCACCTTGATTTCGGCAAAGGTGTTCAGCAAAAAAATTGTTTCAATGAGGATCACCACGGT
This sequence comes from Aestuariivirga sp., assembly GCA_049691635.1. Taxonomy (GTDB): domain Bacteria; phylum Pseudomonadota; class Alphaproteobacteria; order Rhizobiales; family Aestuariivirgaceae; genus Aestuariivirga. Next base: position 1,259 of record JBAVOA010000204.1, read on the forward strand.
GATCGGTCGCGCCAGATGCGGCAGCACAATGTAACGGAAATAGGAAAGCGGTGGCGCACCGTCCATGGCGGCGGCATCTTTCTGCTCTTCATCAAGCGATTGCAGAGCCGTAAGCAGAATGAGAGAAGCATAGGGCAACCACTGCCACGACACGACAATGCCCACTGAAAGCAGCGGCACTTTGCCAAACCAATCCAGCGGTGTGTGCGAGCCAAAGTAGCGTTGAATGCCAGCGAAGAGCCCGAAAACTGGATGCATGATGAGGTTCTTCCACACCAATGCAGAAACCGTGGGCATGATGAAGAACGGTGAAATCATCAACAGACGCACGATACCGCGACCCCAAAAGGGCTGGTCCAACAGCAGTGCCAAAAGGGTGCCGCCAACAACCGTCGTGACGATTGTGCCTGCCACCAACAGCACCGTGTTTATGAGATCCTTCGTGAAATAGGGATCCTTGAAGAAATAATAGAAATTTGAAAATCCGGCCCAGCCCGTGTTGTCCGGGTCCTGCAGGTTATAGCGCAGGAATGCAAAATAGATGGTCAGTGCAAGCGGGATGAACGACCAGGCAGCCAATACCGCAACAGAAGGGGCTAAAGCCCACTTGCCAAGAACTTGTGCCTGCCGTGTGGCCATGAATAATCCCCGCGAGCCTTGGTAGTAACATGACGAATGCCCCCGCTATCGTCATTCCCGCGAAGGCGGGAAGCCAACTTTGGTCAAGCAAACCCACCCATGTCAAGTTGGACTCCCGCCTTCGCGGGAGTGACGGAGTGTGAGGCCAGAGAAAATGGGCGGCCAGTTTCCCAGCCGCCCACATATTTTCTTACTTGATGTAACCAGCCTTTGTCATCGCATCAGTTGTATAGGTCTGAGCCTGAGCAAGTGCTTCATCTGCAGTGATCTGGCCTGCGAGTGCAGACGAGAATATTTCACCAACCTTCGTGCCGATGCCGGCAAACTCAGGAATAGCAACGAACTGCACACCTGTGTAAGGAACAGGCTTTGCAGTTGGATGCATTGGATCAGCAGCGTTCATTGATGCCAAAGTCATGGCAGCAAATGGCACCTTCAGATATTCTGGGTTGTTGTACAGCGATGTACGTGTGCCTGGAGGTACGTTGGCCCAACCTTCTTTCGAAGCCACGAGTTCACCGTAATGCTTAGACGTTGCCCAGCTGATAAACTTCTCAGCTTCGGCAACTTTCTTGGAACCCGCAGGAACTGCAAGTGCCCAAGCCCACAGCCAGTTGGCACGTTTGCCAAAGCCTGCGTCAGGTGCAATCGTGAAGCCAACATCAGCAGCAACTTTTGATGCCTTCGGATCAATCACGAAGGAACCAGCAGCCGTAGCGTCAGCCCACATGCCGCATTTGCCGGATTGGAACAGAGCAAGATTTTCAGAGAAGCCGTTGCCCGATGCGCCTTCAGGACCAGCATCCTTCATGAGCTTCAGGTAGGTCTCAATGGTTGTCTTCCATTCTGGTGTGTCGAACTGTGGTTTCCAGTTTTCGTCAAACCAGCGTGCGCCGAACGAGTTCGCCATGGTTCCGAGGAATGCCATGTTTTCGCCCCAGCCAGCTTTGCCACGAAGGCAGATGCCGTTGATGCCATTGGCACGGTCAGTCATCTTGTTGGCTGCATCAATGATTTCAGTCCATGTTGGCGTATCTGACATTTTCAAGCCAGCTTTTGCCATCAGGTCCTTGCGGTACATGACGAATGATGATTCACCGTAGAATGGTGCAGCATAAAGCTTGCCGTCGTAAGACAGGCCGCCCGAAACGGCAGGCAAAATGTCCGCTGGATCATCAAGGCCTTCGAGTGGCACGAGCCAGCCTTTTTTGCCCCAGATCGGCGTTTCATACATGCCGATGGTCAGCACGTCATATTGGCCACCCTTGGTGGAAATGTCCTTCGTCACCTTCTGGCGAAGATCGTTTTCTTCCAGCGTCACCCAGTTCAGCTTGATGTCCGGGTTGGTGGCTGTGAAATCATCCGTCAGCTTCTGCATGCGGATCATGTCGCCGTTGTTCACGGTCGCAATTGTCAATGTGGTCTCAGCAAATGCCGTTGTGGCAAGTGCAGCAAACATCATGGCGCCATAGACGCCCGTAAGCCCTAGTTTCATAGATATCCTCCCAAACGCCTTGTTGAGCTTTTGCCAATTCAGCGAGCATATACTCGCTCTCGGCCTTCGCGGGAGTCAATAGCAATTCGTTGCTGCAACGCACTAGTGCGCTGCATCATTCACTTTAAGAAATTGATATTGAATGGATTAAGATACTTTTGGCATTTGCGTTTTATTTCAGCAAAAGCTCAGCCATCTTTTCATTGGTAATCAGGCCGTTGATCAATTTGCCAATCAGGGCGCCTTTGACGGCCTGGAGGCGCGGCGGCGCCATGGCAACGCCGATCACCCTTCGCGTGGCCGGCTGGTCTAGCGGCGCGCTCACGACCCGATCGTTGGTCAGGCCTTCAATAAGCTTGCCGTTGGCGTCATAGGCCCAGCCGATGATCTCGCCTACTGCGCCTGCCTTGACCATGGCGCGCATTTCTTCCGGCTTCACGAAACCGTCGCGGATCAGGGCTGCATCTTCGCCCATGATGCCGACGCCCACGAAGGTGACATCCGCCTGGCGGCCCAGCTCAATCACATTGCGCACCGGCTTCTGGGACAGAAGCAGCGCCTTGTCCTGAACCGTGGTGGCAATGACCGGAAGCGGCATCGGATAGTGGGGAGCCTTCACCGTATCGGCCACGCGGCTCACCACATCGTAAAGGGTCGCAGAGCCATCGGACGCGATGTTGCCGACAAGGGAAACAATCTTGTGCTGGGGGCAATCCATGGGGGTCAGCTGGTCAACCATAGCGCGCAGCATGCGGCCGGTTCCCATGGCGACAACAACCGGATGGGGCGAGGTGATATAGCGCTCAAGTTCAGCGGCGGCGGCCTGGGCCACGCCCAGCGACACACTGTCGGATTCCGGGTCGCTTGGCACCACTTCGCAGAAATCGACGCCATATTTCTGCTTCACCCGCTCGGCCAGCGCGAGGCAATTGGCGATGGGATGATCGAGCCTTACCTTGATGAGCTTTTCGCTGATCGAAAGGGACACCAGCCGTTGCGCGGTCTGCCGGGAAACGCCAAGCTTCCGGGCAATCTCGTCCTGGGTGTTGCCAGCAATATAGTAGAGCCAGCCGGCGCGGGCGGCTTCGTCGAGGCGGCTGGTTTCCTGTTCTATGTTTCGCACCATGGTGGCGGTACATCCTTAGGTTAACCGCAGTTCCGGCGCGGCATCGAAAAAACCATCCATACGATCAAACACCCGTTCCACCAAATGTTCTGTATCCGGATGGTTATAGCCGTGCTGGAAATGACAGCCGCCGGTGAACTGCCAGACGGCCATTCCGGCCGCGTTTGCCGCCTCAACGCCGGTGGCACTATCCTCAATCGCCAGGCACTGCGACGGCGGAACACCCATCTCG
>JBAVOA010000205.1:0-1728 GCA_049691635.1 Aestuariivirga sp.
ATCTTCTGCATCTTCTTGGCCTGGGAGAACACCGAGATCGTGTTGCGCTCAAACGGCATGTGATAGTGGTGCAGGGTAACGGCAACACGGCGCACAAAGGGGGAGTCATACTGGCCAACAAGGATCATGGCCCCAAGTATTGCCCAGTTAGGCGAGCCGGTCCATAACCTTTTGGCGACCCAGAAGCGGCAGTAGCGCCGCCAGTTCCGGGCCGTGATCCAGTCCTGTCAGCGCCATGCGGAGTGGCATGAAAAGCTGTTTGCCCTTGCGGCCGCTGGCCAGTTTCAGGGCGTCAGTCCAGGTTTTCCAGGTGGTGGAATCCCACGGTTCGGCGGGAAGCGAAACTGCCGCCCCGCTGACGAAGCCGCGGTCCTCGTCGGCCACAACCGGGGTGATCTTGTTAGCGATTATCTCATGCCAGAGCTTTGCGTCAGACAGCTTTTCCAGATTGCCGCGCACCGCCAGCCAGAAGGCTTCGTTGCCATAATCCAGCCGGACCTTCACCGACTCCCACGGCAGCATGTGCAGGAGCTTGGCGTTCAGATGCTGGAGCTCCGCCTCGTCAAAGCGGGCAGGGGCACGAGACAGCTTGGCGAGATCGAAGCCCTCGACCAGTTCCTGGTAGTCGGCGCAAGGGTGAATGGAGTCCGAGGTGCCAAGCAGCGCCGCATGGCTAACGACCGCCATTGCCTCCAGCCCGTTTTCGCACATGGCGCTGATCGACAGCGAACCCAAACGCTTTGACAATCCGGCCCCATCGGGACCGATCAGCAGGCTGTGGTGGCCATACGCCGGAACCTCACCACCCAGAGCCCGGGTGATTTCGATTTGCACCGCTGCATTGACCACATGGTCCTCGCCGCGAATGACATGGGTGATGCCAAACTCAATGTCATCAACGACGGAGGTCAGCGTGTAGAGATAGGTGCCATCTTCGCGGATCAGGACGGGATCAGAAAGAGTAGCCGTATCGATATGCACTGGCCCTCGGATGAGGTCATGCCATTCCACTGGCTTGTGTGCGAGCTTGAATCGCCAATGCGGTTTGCGGCCCTCCGCCTCCAGCTTGGCACGGTCTTCGGAAGTGAGGTTCAGCGCCGCGCGGTCATAGATCGGCGGCAGATGCCGCGCCTGCAGGCGTTTGCGGCGGCGATCCAGTTCATCGGCAGACTCGTAGCAGGGATAAAGATATCCGGAAGCCTTTAGCCTCTCAGTTGCCGCGTCATATTTGTCAATTCGCTTGGACTGCCACTCAACCCGCGTGGGCTTGATGCCCAGCCACTCCAGATCGTCGGCAATGGAATCGGCATATTCGGTTTTTGACCGCACCGTATCCGTATCATCATAGCGCAGGATGAACTGCCCGCCGGTCTTGCAGGCCATCAGCCAATTGAGAATGGCGGTACGCGCATTGCCGATATGAATGCGGCCCGTGGGCGAGGGGGCAAAACGGAGGATGCTCATTTACGATTTGTCCCGGAAGGCATTGGTGATGGGATAGCGCCGGTCGCGGCCGAAATTGCGCCGTGTGATCTTGACTCCGGGTGCAGCCTGGCGGCGCTTGTATTCGGCGATATAGAGCATGTGCTGGATGCGCTTCACCAGCGCCTCGTCGTGGCCGCGCTTCACGATGTCGGCAATCGGCAGTTCCTCTTCCACCAGGCCCATCAGGACATCATCGAGCTCCTCATTGGGCGGCAGCGTATCCTGGTCCTTCTGGTTCTCGCG
>JBAVOA010000206.1:0-1640 GCA_049691635.1 Aestuariivirga sp.
CGAAGGAATAGATCGCGGGCGTAATGAACAGGGTGAACATCGTGCCGATGGTCATGCCTGCGGCAATCACGACGCCAATATCGAAGCGGCTCTTGGCCCCTGCACCATTTGCAATAAGAAGCGGCAATACGCCGATTACCATGGCCGCTGTGGTCATCAGGATCGGCCGCAAGCGCACGGCTGCGGCTTCCTTGATGGCGGCGTTCTTGTCCAGCCCTTGCGTTTCCTGCAGCTTGTTGGCGAACTCAACCATGAGGATGCCGTGCTTGGCGATGAGGCCGATGAGGGTCACAAGGCCAATCTGGGTATAGATGTTGATGGTCCCGGAGCCGAGATTGACCGGCGGATTGTTCTGCATCGCGCCATACACCTCACCCAGGATGAACAGGACAAAAAGCGCTCCGAAAAGGGTGGCCGGAAGACCGATAAGAATAATGAAGGGATCCCGGAAGCTCTCGAACTGGGCCGCCAGCACGAGATAGATCAGCAGCAATGCAAAGGCGAAGGTCGTGACAAGTGTATTGCCTTCGGTGACAAACTGGCGGCTTTCCCCTTTGAAATCATAAGCCATGCCCTGGGGCATGATTTCGTCGGCCTTCTGCTTGAGGAAGTTAATGCCTTCGCCAATGGTTCGGCCGGGGAACGGCACGCCCGAAAGGGTTGCCGAGTTGAGCTGCTGGAATGTCGTCAGACCATTGGGCTGCACGGTCTGCCCAAGGCTCACGAAAGACGACAGCGGAACCATCGTGCCATCGGTGGCACGGACCCGGTATTTGAGAATATGGTCGGCGGTTGACCTTTCGGCGCGCGGCACCTGGGTGATCACTTCGTAGGAGCGGCCCTGAACGGTGAAGCGGTTCACGTTATTGCCACCGAGCAAGGTGGCCAGGGTGGCGCCTACATCCTGCATGGTGACGCCAAGCTTGTTGGCCCTGTCCTTGTCAACGATGAGCTCCACCTGCGGCGTCGCGAAACGCAGGTCGGCGTTGGTGAAGATGAATAATCCGCTCTTGGTGGCCTCGTTCTTGAGCGTATCGAGAACCTCGGCAAGGCGCGTGTAGTCACCCGGATAGGTCACGACAAATTCAATCGGCAGTTCGCCGGCTCCCACCGGGATGGCAGAGGGCGCAGTCGCAAAGATGTTGACGCCGGAGACGGCCTTGAACTTCGGCTGCAACTCTCCCATCACGCTAAGGTCCGAGCGATCCCGGTTGGCCCATGGCTTGAGGATCAGGCCCATGAAGGCCGAATGGGAATTCGGGAAGCCGTTGATGGCGAACAGGTTCTGTTTTTCCGGAACCTTGAGGAAGGTTTCGGTCAGATTATCCGTATAGGACGTGAGGTAATCCAGATTGGTGTGTTCCGGGGCGTTGACGAAGGCAAAGAGCACGCCCTGGTCTTCGGGCGGGGCCAGTTCACGATTGATCGCCTGGTAGAGAACACCGGACAAAACAACCGTCAAAACGGCAATCCAGGCAAACACCGAGCGCTGCTTGATGGTGCCGTCGAGGCGGCGGCGGTAGAAGCGCTGCAGGGCGCCGAAGACGCGCTCGACGAGGCGGCCAAACCAGCTCTGGGTTTCATGGGATTTGAGCAGCTTCGAGGTCATCATCGGCGACAGGGTCAAGGCCACGACGCCA
>JBAVOA010000207.1:0-7863 GCA_049691635.1 Aestuariivirga sp.
TTTCACCAGTTTTTGTGTGGCTTGTGAGTTTGAACAATATATATAGGAGTATGTTGAATTTTTATTCCAAATTCGGTGTACTGAAAATTCGCAGACTTCATTTATCGATTCAATCGACGCAATCGCAGGCTGCCAGTAAGAAACACGGTACCAATCATTGAAGGTGAGAAAGCCAATAAATATGGCCAAACCAATTGTCCCCCAAAACATCTGATCAAATATTTCTTTCAAGCGATCCAATTGCCAGTTCCGAAATTCATGTATTCTTGTCTTCCAAATTAAGCTATCCAATCATATATTTAACACTTATTGTAAAGTCATTATTATGAAATCCGCCGTCGTCATTTTCCCCGGCATCAATCGCGAACGTGACATGATGCTTGCCCTTGAGGCGGTCACCGGTATCGCCCCCGTTGCCGTCTGGCACACCGATGTGGAATTGCCCAAAGTCGATCTTGTTGTTGTCCCCGGCGGCTTTTCCTATGGCGACTATCTCCGCTGCGGTGCCATTGCCGCGCGCTCACCCATCATGAGCGACATTCGCGCCAAAGCCCTGAAAGGACTCAAGGTTCTTGGCGTCTGCAACGGTTTCCAGATCGTCACCGAAGCGGGCCTCCTGCCCGGCGCACTGGTGCGCAACGCCCACCTACACTTCGTCTGCCGCGAGGTGAAACTGTCGGTCGAAAACAACACAACCTTCTTCACCAATCGTATGAAAAAGGGCGCCGTCGTCTCCTGCCCCGTGGCCCATGGCGAAGGCAACTACATCTGCGACGAAGAAACTTTGAAAGCACTGGAAGGCGAAGGCCGCGTCGTCTTCCGCTATGCCCAAGGCACCAATCCCAATGGCGCCATGAACGACATCGCTGGGATCGTCAACAAGGCCGGCAACGTCATCGGCATGATGCCCCACCCGGAAAACATGATCGAGCCGCTCCACGGCAAGACCGACTGCAGACCGTTGTTTGAGAGTCTCCTAGCCGCCTGAATTTCTCCATGATAGGTTTCCGTCACGCGGAGGAACATCATGTCGGACTATTATGATCTTGGCCCCTATACCCGCCCTGTCACCACCTCCTCAAAGGAAGCCCAGCTCTGGTTCGATCGCGGCCTGCTCTGGTGCTATGGCTATAACCATGATGAAGCCGTACGCTGCTTCCAGGAGGCCGCCAAATACGATCCCTCCTGCGCCATCGCCCACTGGGGCATCGCCTATGCGGTAGGGCCAAATTACAACAAGCAATGGAAGGCCTTCGACCCGGTTGATTTGCGGAAATCCCTGGGCCTCGCCAGTGCCGCGACAAAGCAGGCCCTTGAACTGCTGAGCCAGGCAAGCCCGGTTGAACAGGCCCTGATCAAGCCTCTCGCCAAGCGCTATCCCCTGAATGATCCGGAAAAAGTAACATCCATCTGGAACGATGACTACGCCGCTGCAATGCGTGAGGTCTATCGCGCCCACCGGGATGATCTTGATGTCACGGCACTGTTCGCCGAAGCTATCATGAACCGCACCCCCTGGGCGCTATGGGATATAAAATCCGGCAAGCCCGCCGAGGGCGCCGATACGGCGGAAGCCATCTCGGTACTTGAACGCGCCATGGCCGCAAAAAATGGCATGCAACATCCCGGATTGCTCCACATGTATATACATCTCATGGAAATGTCGCCCCATCCCGAGCGGGCCTTGCGCGCCGGAGACGCGCTCCGCACACTTGTCCCGGATGCGGGCCATCTCGTTCACATGCCAACCCACATTGATGTCCTGTGCGGCCAGTACAAGGACGTGGTTGAAGGCAATAGCCACGCAACCATTGCCGACCGGAAGTATCTTGCGCGCGAGGGCGCCAAAAATTTCTATTCCCTCTATCGCTGCCACAACTATCATTTCAGGATTTATGGCGCCATGTTCCTCGGTCAGTTCGGCCCAGCAATCGAAGCGGCTGACGAGATGGTGGCAACTCTTCCCGAAGATTTGCTGCGCATTGAATCGCCGCCAATGGCCGATTGGCTGGAAGGTTTTGTGCCGATGAAGATGCATGTCCTCATCCGCTTCGGCAGATGGGCTGAAATCATCGCAACGCCACTCCCTGCGGATCAGGAGTTATTCTGCGTCACCACGGCCATGCTGCACTATGCAAAAGCCGTAGCCCATGCGGCAAGCTTCAATGTTCCCGCCGCGGAAAAGGAGCAACGCCTTTTCGAAGCGGCCCGCTCGCGGGTGCCGCCATCGCGCTACCTTTTCAACAACACCTGCATTGATATTCTCGCCATCGCGGCGGAAATGGTCAGCGGCGAAATCGAATACCGGAAAATGAACTTTGATGCCGCCTTCGCCCATCTCCGCAAATCCGTAGAGCTTGACGACAACCTGCCCTATGATGAGCCATGGGGCTGGATGCAACCCGCCCGCCACGCCCTTGGCGCCCTGTTGCTGGAACAGAACCATGTGGAAGAAGCCGAAGCTGTGTACCGTGCCGATCTCGGCCTTGATCACATGCTGAGCCGCGCCTGCCAGCATCCCGACAATGTCTGGAGCCTCCACGGCTTCCATGAATGCCTCACGCGGCTTGGCAAGCACAACGAAGCAGGCATCATCAGGCAGCGCCTCGATGTGGCAACGGCCCGCGCCGATGTGCCGGTGAAATCATCCTGCTTCTGCCGGATGAATGCCGCCTGACTCCAGACAATTTACCTTAACTTTCAGCGGTTTGCGAAACACCTCGTTCATGACGCCCAGAGTTAACCGTGGATTAACGCCGGTGAATGCCGCCATACAAAGGAACCAGCAACCCTAACAGACCATGAGCGGGGATCAGATGTTAAAAGCACTCTTCAAGAAGAACCAGCCGACACCTGAGCAGATCCAGGCCCTCCAGGAGGCCAACATGGCGCTCCGCGTCCGGATGGAACGCCTGCTCCGCGAGGGTGCTGCCGAACACTTTGGCCAGGCCAGGGAAACCGGAAAAAGCATCCGCCGCGTATTTGAGGGCCAGGTCGCAGCGTAACCGGGGATTAACGCCCAAATCCCGTTGTGAATCCCCTTGCGGGCGGCTAAACCGCCCGCAACATGACCAAAACCGCAAGCCCCAAGATCACCCCCGACATCGTCAAGCAGCACGGCCTCAAGCCCGATGAATATGAGCGCTTCCTGAAGCTCCTCGGCCGCGAACCCACCATGACCGAACTGGGCATCTGCTCGGCCATGTGGAACGAACACTGCTCCTACAAGTCTTCCAAGAAATGGCTCAAGACGCTCCCCACCAAAGGTCCCCGCGTGATCCAGGGCCCCGGCGAAAATGCTGGCGTCGTGGATATCGGCGACGGCCAGGCCGTGGTCTTCAAGATGGAAAGCCACAACCACCCCTCCTACATCGAACCCTATCAGGGCTCGGCCACCGGCGTGGGCGGCATCCTGCGTGACGTGTTCACCATGGGCGCCCGTCCCATCGCATCGCTCAATGCTTTGCGGTTTGGTTCGCCCGACCATCACAAGACCCGCCATCTCGTTTCCGGCGTTGTCGCAGGCATCGGTGGCTACGGCAATTCCTTCGGTGTGCCCACCGTCGGCGGCGAGGTGAATTTCCATTCCCGCTACAATGGCAACATCCTGGTGAATGCCATGGCCGTTGGCCTCGCCAATGCCGGCAAGATTTTCTATTCCAAGGCCAAGGGCGTTGGCCTGCCCGTGGTCTATCTCGGCGCCAAAACCGGCCGCGACGGCATCCATGGCGCCACCATGGCGTCAGCCGAATTCGACGACAAGGCCGAAGAAAAACGCCCCACCGTGCAGGTGGGCGATCCCTTCACCGAAAAATGCCTGCTCGAAGCCTGCCTCGAACTGATGGCTTCCGGTGCCGTCATCGCCATCCAGGATATGGGCGCCGCCGGCCTCACCTCGTCAGCTGTTGAAATGGGTGCCAAAGGCGATCTCGGCATAGAACTGAATCTGGACATGGTGCCCTGCCGCGAAGAGCATATGACCGCCTACGAAATGATGCTGTCGGAAAGCCAGGAGCGCATGCTCATGGTGCTGCGTCCCGAACTGGAAAAACAGGCCGAAGCCATTTTCCACAAATGGGGCCTGGATTTCGCCATCGTCGGCAAGACCACCGATACGCTGCGCTTCATCATCAAGCACGAAGGCGAAGTGAAGGCCGATCTGCCAATCAAGCAGATGGGTGATGAGGCGCCGGAATATGACAGGCCTTGGGTGGAACCGAAGAAACTGCCGCTGCTCACCGATGTGCCCGCACCAAATGATCTCAAAGCCGCGATCCTGAAAATCATCGGCTCGCCCGACATGTGCTCAAGGCGCTGGGTCTGGGAACAGTATGACCACCTGATCGGTTCCAACACGGCGCAAATTCCCGGCGGCGATGCGGGCGTGGTACGCGTCGGCCCGAACAAGGCCATTGCCCTCACCACCGATGTAACGCCGCGCTATGTCGAAGCCGATCCCTTCGAGGGCGGCAAGCAGGCCGTGGCCGAAAGCTGGCGCAACCTGACCTGCGTGGGGGCCGAGCCCATTGCCATCACCGACAACCTGAATTTCGGCAACCCCGAAAAGCCCGAGATCATGGGCCAGCTCGTCTTGGCGATCAAAGGCATCGACGCCGCCTGCCGCGCGCTCGGCTACCCCGTCGTGTCCGGCAACGTCTCGCTCTATAACGAAACCAATGGCCAGGCCATCCTGCCCACCCCCGCCATCGGTGGCGTGGGCCTGCTCACCGACCTGAGCAAAATGACCACGCTGGCCTTCAAGGCGGAAGATGATGCCATCCTCCTGTTGGGCGGCCACGGCAGCCACCTCGGCCAGTCCATCTACCTCCGCGAAGTCCTGGGCCGCGAAGAAGGCGCGCCGCCTCCCGTCGATCTGGCCCAGGAAAAGCGCCACGGCGACTTCGTCCGAAACCTCATCAATCAGCGCCAAGTCACTGCTGTGCATGACATTTCCGACGGTGGCCTGGCAGCCACGGTCATCGAAATGGGCCTTGTCTCAGGCCTCGGCGCCAAACTGGACGCCATGAACCATGAAGCTCTGTTTGGTGAGGATCAGGCCCGTTACGTACTGACCTGCCCGGCCAAGGAGGCCGCCAAGATCATCACTCAGGCCCATGTCAAAGCCATCGACGTGATCCGCGTGGGAACCGTAACCCAAGCTGCTACATTGAATGTCGAAGGCCAAACGACTATATCTCTGGCTGACTTGAAAACTGCCCATGAAGGCTGGTTCCCAGCCTATATGTCCGGTGAACTCTAAGGGATACGCGCCCCATGGCCATGGCTGCCGCCGAAATTGAACGCTTCATCAAGGAAGCCCTGCCCGACGCGAACGTCGAAATCCGCGACCTCGCTGGCGACGGTAACCACTATGCGGCGACGGTCATGTCAGCGGCCTTCAAAGGCAAATCTCGCGTCCAGCAGCATCAAATGGTATACGCCTCTCTCAAAGGCCGCATGGGCGGCGAACTGCATGCTCTCGCACTAACAACCAGCATTCCGGAGAACTGATATGACCGACATTGCAAAATGGATCGACAACGAAGTGAAGACCAACGACGTGGTGCTCTTCATGAAAGGCACGCCCGACATGCCCATGTGCGGCTTTTCCGGCAAGGCCACGCAGATCCTCAATCACCTAGGCGCCCCCTTCAAGGGCATCAATGTGCTGGACAGCGATGAAGTCCGCCAGGGCATCAAGGATTACACCAACTGGCCCACCGTGCCGCAGCTCTACGTCAAAGGTGAATTCGTCGGCGGCAGCGATATCATGATGGAAATGTTCCAGTCCGGTGAATTGAAACAGCTGCTGGCTGAAAAGGCGATTGCGTAAAGGTGCTCACTCTCTTCTACGCCACCAATACCTGCTCGCTTGCTTCACACATTGCGCTTGAGGACTCAGGTGCCAGCTACGAGGCCAAGCGCCTGAACTTTGCCGATGGCGACCAGCGCAAGCCGGATTATCTGCATATCAACCCCAAGGGCCGGGTTCCCGCCCTTGTCACCGATCAGGGCATTCTGACCGAAACCCCGGCCATTCTCACTTACGTCGGGCAAAGCTTCCCCAAGGCCAATCTCATTCCCGCGAACGACCCGTTCCGCCTCGGGCAGATCCAGTCCTTCATCAGCTACCTTTGCTCGACCGTTCATCCCGCCCATGCCCACCGGGTGCGGGGCTACCGCTGGAGCGATGATGCGGCGGCCCAGGAATCGATGAAGAAAAAAGTCCCGCAAAACATAGGCGAGTGCTTTGACCTCATCGAAAACAGTTATTTCAAGGGGCCCTGGGTGATGGGCGCGGACTATACGGTTGCCGACCCCTATCTCTTCACCATCGCCAAGTGGCTGGAGGCCGATGGCGTTGATCCCAGGCGTTTCCCCAAGGTGAACGACCACCGCAACCGCATGGCCGAGCGCCCCGCCGTCAAGAAGGTCCTGGCGCGGGAAAACGCCTGAACATATCAGCCGCGCTTTGCCGTCCGTTGACGGCTTTTGATTCCTCAAGCATTCCATCATGCTGAGATGAGCCGCCTCGAACCCTCAGTAACGCCGCGCAGCACGCTCCTTGCCTTTGCTGCCCTCGCCTTCACCGTTCTGGTCTGGGGCGTCACGCCGGTATTTGTCCGTTCCTTTGCCCTTGAAGCCGGCCCCGCCGATTCGCTGGTCATCCGGCATTTCCTCGTCTCCGGCCTGTTCCTGATTTTGCTCCCCTTTTTTGGCGGCTTTCATATTGCCCGCGAGGACTGGCCGCGCCTGCTGGTTGCCTCACTCGTCGGCATGCTGGGTTATAACCTGGGCTCGGTCTTTGGCTTTGCCCGCGTCACCGCCAGCGTCGGTGGCATCATCATCGCAACCCAGCCTCTTCTCATCGCTCTCTTTGCAGCGGTCATGGGCACGGAAAAACTCACGCCGGCGGCGATACTGGGTCTCGTCATCTCTTTTGGCGGGTCTCTGTTCCTGTTCCGTGACGATGGGGCCTCAGGCCTGCCCCGCAACGACCTTCTCATCGGCAGTGGCCTTATCTTTCTGTCCGGGACCGCCTGGTCGATCTATGTCGTGCTCTGCAAGCCGCTCATCCAGCGCTACGGCTCCTACAAGATCAGCGCCCTCACCCTTGCCATTGCCGCCCTGCCGCTTGTCTTCATGGTCTCGAGAAATACCTTGAACGTGGCAATGAATTTGAATGCCAGCGCGTTTTTCGCGCTGTTCTTTCTCGTGGTGGTGGCAACTTTCATGGCCCTCATGCTGTGGAACTATGCCACCGGGGTTCTCCGCCCGACGGCAATCGGGGCCACCCTCTATCTCGTTCCGGTTCTGGCTGTCGTATCGGGCTATGTCCTTCTGAGGGAGGTCGTCACCACGAACACCCTTATTGCCGGCGCCATCATTCTCCTGGGCGTGGCCGTGGCCCAATTCGGCCCCGCGCTGAAATCCAGAGCCAGCCTCGCGGGCCTGGCAGCCGTGATCTTCGCCGTCACCATGTGGGGCATGGTTCCTGTCGTCACGCGCTACCTGGTGCTCAATCTTCCGCCCGAAACCGTCATGGTGCTGCGGGTCTTTCCGGCTGGCATCATCGGACTTTTCCTCGCCATCTATCTCGGCGTAAAACCCATGCCATGGAGCGCCTGGTCCCGCATCGCCATCGCCGCGCTCATTGGCAACGTCGGCTATCAGGTGCTGGCCGTGTTTGGCGCCCAGTACATTCCAGCAAGCTGGATGGGCATGCTCTTCGGCCTTGAGCCCGTTTTCATCGCTTTCTTTGCCGTCATTCTTGCCGGTGACAGGCTGACAACCTGGCTGGTCGGCGGCATGGCGCTGGCCCTGACTGGAACCGCGACTCTCATGCTGGGAAACTTCTTTGTT